>NZ_JAGSOG010000160.1 GCF_018139695.1 Actinospica durhamensis
AACCGGCACCCGAGGATGCACCGCGGTCCGAGGCGGACCCGCCGGAAACCCAGGACGAGGAGAGGGGGGAGCCACACTCCCGTACCGGCGCGCACCGTCTCCTGGCCCAGAGCGCTGAGACAGGTACCCGAGGCGGACCCGCCGGAAACCCAGGACGAGGAGAGGGGGGAGCCACACTCCCGTACCGGCGCGCACCGTCTCCTGGCCCAGAGCGCTGAGACAGGTACGCGCCTGGCTCACCCCCTCGATCACGCTCCAACGCTGGTGGCAGGCCTGGTCTAACGCGCCACCACCCCCGCAACTACAAGCACTGATAGAAGCCGTCACCGCGGGCCACGGCATACACCTCTACCTCCCGAGTTAACAAACTACCGCTAGAAGCAACTCAGCGCCCTACGCATCCGCATGGCGATGAACTACTCCTCTCACCAGGGCCTCATGGGCGATGGGGATGGGCGATGGGGATGGAGATGACCTACTGGTCGGGCGCCGCGCGGCGGACATGCTGGGCGAAACCGAGGGCGAGGTTGTCTTCGTCGGCGAGTTCGTGTTCGGCGTAGGTGCAACTCCACGCGGCGTGGCCGGTGTAGACGGGGTTACCGAGGATCGATTGCACTGTGGGGATCTGCCAGGCGGTCCCGGGCCGGTGCCGACTGCGGGCCGGGTCGGCGGCCGACGGGCACGGGATCGCGGCGTCGTCGAAGTCGATGACGTGAACGCCCCGGCCATTCCTCAGGTAGTTGGCCAGGTTGCCGTCGTACAGCGCGAATACCGGAGAGGGCCGACCGATTCAGGCAGTGCATTCGGCCTAGCCGGAGCCGACGAACGCCGCGACCGCGTCGAAGGCGTCGAAGGTGTCGTGGACGACGGGTGTCTCGGCGGTCGTGGGTGCCGGGCAGGCCGCGTACATCTTCTTGAGCAGTTCCACGATGCTGGCCGGGGTGTCTTGAGGATCTGCCGCGTCCAGGGCGCTGGCGGGAACGCAGTGATGCAGACGAGAGGATGCAGACGAGAGCCACAGCCGGCGCATCGAGCTGTTCCGGCGTTGACTTCTGGTGGCTGAGCGGGCTCTCTTCGCATACGCCTCGTCACGATCACCGGCGGGTCTGTACCCAGCTGCGCGTCGATCGGGTCGGGGCCGAGCACCGGGTGTGAACTGATGAGGCGACATCGGGCCCCGCCACTCACGAAATTGCCGGGACAGGTGGCGCCGGCCCGAGCCGCGCGGACCCGCGCCCCGGTGAGGTCTGCTCGACGGGCCTGGCCGTTTGGCGCACGGCTGTCTCCTGGCACACCGAGCTGGCCGCGGATTTGACCGTGCTCGAAGTCGGTGCGGCGACGCGTGGGTTCGCGGGTGTTTCGAGGAGCAGCTCGGCGCGCATCGCCTGTGCTCACCTTGGCCCGGGCACCTACGCCGACGGCCGTTCGGGCAGCGGGGTCCCTGCTGCCCGAACGGCCGCTCGAGGTTAGGAGGCGGGTGTGCCCATGGCGATGAAGTTGGCGATGTGGACGCCGGTGTTGGCGGAGTCCGAGGTCATGTTGACGCGCAGGTAGCGTGCTGTGACGCTGACCGGGTAGCTGTCGCCGGCGCTGGTGGCGACGTTGTCGTTGCTCTTGGTGGCGATGGTCGTCCAGGTGCTGCCGTCGGTGCTGGCCTGGATGTTGTACTGGTAGTAGCGCACACCGTCGACGTAGTTGGTGATGGTGACGTCGTCGATGTTGTAGTTGCTTCCGAGGTCGACCTGCCACCACTGGGGTGCCGGGTCGGCGCCCCAATAGCTGTTGTTGCTCGGGTCGTCGTCCACGGCCAGGTTCGGGGTGTTCGCACCCTGCGAGCTCTCGGCGGTCGCGGGCTTGTTGAACGCGACGTCCGTGTCCGCGCTGGCCACCGGTGTGCCGAAGGCCTTGAAGTCGGTGATGTGGACGCCGGTGTTGGCGGAGTCGTAGGTCATGTTGACGCGCAGGTAGCGTGCTGTGACGCTGACCGGGTAGCTGTCGCCGGCGCTGGTGGCGACGTTGTCGTTGCTCTTGGTGGCGATGGTCGTCCAGGTGCTGCCGTCGGTGCTGGCCTGGATATTGTACTGGTAGTAGCGGGTGCCGTCGACGTAGTTGGTGATGGCGACGTCGTTGAGGGTGTAGTCACCGAGCAGGTCGACCTGCCACCACTGCGGTGCCGGGTCCGCGCCCCAGTAGCTGCTGTCGCTCGGGTCGTTGTCCACGGCCAGGTTCGGGGTGTTCGCACCCTGCGAGCTCTCCGCGGTCGCCGGCTTGCCGAGTGCCACGTCCGGGGTCGGGGCGGCGCCGACGGAGGTGAAGGTCAGTTCCTGCTCGGCCGCGGAGCGCGCTGCGCCGACGGAGCCGGAGATGGTGTCGGTCCAGCTGCGGGTGGGTGTGGTCTCGGCCAGGGGCGTGGAGTTGTCGTCCGACAGGCCCAGGACCAGGCCGCTGTAGCGGTTGACGAGCCGGTAGGAGCCGAGCGGGTTGCCGTTGGAGTCCGTGGTCGGCACGAAGAACCACTGCTGGCCGACGTCGGCGGAGTTGGCGGTGGTGGCGGTCGGCTGGGTTCCCCAGGCGCGGGTGGCCGTGCTGGTGGAGGCGACGCCGAGGGCGTTCCCGGTGCCGGCGTTGGTGATCTGGTAGGAGCCGTCGCCCAGGGAGGTGAACACCCAGTCCTCGGCCGACGAGCCGGTGGGGGCGGTCTCCGAGGTGGTCTGCGAGGTTCCGGAGACCTGGGTAAGGGTGTTTCCGGCGCCGCTGGTGATGCGGTAGGCGTCGGAGAGGTTGACCGGTGCGGCCGCGGGCGTGGTGGAGGCGAGCGTCATGTCGCGGTACTCGGAGGGACCGGCGGTGGAACTGCTCGAGGTACCCGTCGCGCTGCAGCCGTAGTCGCAGTAGCTGCGGAAGGTCTTGCCGACGATCGTGCCGGTGCTGAGGTTCCCGGTGTCGACGAACCAGTGGTACCAGTAGTCCTGGTACAGGGTGGAGCCGGTGTCGGCGACCTCGGTCCACTTCTGGGTGGCGAGGTTGTCGGTGACGAAGAGCTGTTCCGGATGCGCGGTGACGGTGCTGGTGTTCTCGGGGTTGGCCCCGGCGATGTAGAGCCCGAGGTAGGCGTCGTAGGCGATGTTCATGTAGAGCAGCGGCGACTGGGCCGGGATGGTGCCGGCGGCCAGCTGGGCGCTGACGCAGCCGGTGTTGGCCGGGTTGTACTCGCTGCCGACCGGGTCGTAGCCGTTCGCGTTGGACGCGTCGACGGGCACGATGGTGCTCTCCTGCCCGCCGATACCCGGCTGCGACCACGAGCCGTTGTACCACTTCTGCCATGAGCCGGTTGCCATCTTGCCCGAGATCGGGGCGCGGGCGACGCGCTCGAGCCGCTGGATCGCGCCGGCGCAGCCGGGCTTGTCGATCACGCTGGAGGCGTAGTAGACGTAGAAGTACCCTGACGCCGGGTCGACGAACAGGCGCGGGTCGCCGTCTCCGTAGTAATAGGTCTGGTTCGGGAACGCCGTGGTGTCACCCCGGGTCGTGCTGTACGGGGAGGTGAGCGCGTGGCCCTCGATGGTCCAGCTCGCGCCCTGGTTGGTCGACTCGGCGTAGTCGATCGAGTCGTAGTGCATGCCGTCGCCGAACGGCGACGGGGTGAACTCGTCGTGCACGAGCCCGTACCAGTTGCCGGTGTCCGGGTCGACCCAGGTGCCGATCAGGTCGCAGTAGTTCGCCTCGGCGTAGCTGGATCCTGAGGGAGCGTCGGTCGCCTCCAGGCCGGTGGGGCTGTCGTTGCACAGCGCGGTGGTGTTGTCGTTGTCGGTGTCGAGGGTGGAGTCGGCGGAGGCGTTGTCGAAGTTCGTGCCCGTGTCGAAACCCCAGGCCCTGGTGTCACTGGCCCCGTAGTCCGAGACCGACTGCTGGGTGTAGAACGTCCCGTCCTTGTCGATGAAGGGGCTCGACGGGGAGTCGGAGGCGTAGCCGTTCGGGCCCGCGGGGCCCACCGTGAGCGTGTAGGTGGTGCCGGGCGGCAGCGGAACGGTCGCTGACGCGGTGCCGGGCACCAACACGCCGGCCGCGAGGGCGGCGAGCGCCACCAGGACTGTGTTGCGGGATCGGGGCACTGCAAGTCCTCCTAGAGGGATGTGCCGTGGGATGCGAGCCCTGAGGTGCGGCCCGCGACGCGGTGCGCGGCGGACTGCTCCACCGCGGCCGGTGAGCGGTCCGTCGCGCGTGACCCGGCAGGTGCGCGGGGGGAAGGGGGCCGATACTCGGAGGTTGCCGGGCTCGGACCGGGAACCAAATTTTGTACCTCAGTTATGTAACTGAGGGAAGTAAATGGGCGCCGCCCCTGGCCGTCAAGAAGAGCCCCGGCGCCGTTATCGAACCGTGTCCGGAGGCGGTCTCGTGACCCGCCTACAGCAGCGGGCGGGCCCGGCGACCATCGGTCGCCGGGCCCGCCCGCGCGCGGACTACGCCGTCACCACCCGCGGATCACGGCGGGGGTCAGCGCGGTGTTGCTGTCGAGCGAGGTCATGCGCTGGTCGACGGTGTCCAGAGCCAGCCGCAGCGCGCCGAGGGCGACCGCGTCGTCCCCGAGTTCGGAGGCCTGCACCTGTGGGGTGTGCAGGCAGGTCGCGGCCAGTTCGGCCGTGAGCCGGGGCACCAGCAGGTCGGCCGCGTAGGCGAAGCCGCCGCCCAGGACCACCAGGTCGGGATCGATGGTGAGCACCATGGCGGTGACGCCGCGCGCGACGTCGGCCACGAACCGGTCCACGGCCGCGAGCGCGTCCGGATCCGCGTCGCGGGCCGCCTGGAACACCTGCCGGGCCGCGTCGGCGCGGTCCGCGACCGGGCCGACGCCGACAGCGGCCGCGGCCAGGCGCTCGGCCGCGTCATGCCAGCCGATCTCGCGCAGTGCGCCGATCTCGCCGGCCGCGCCGGCGGCGCCGCGGTGCAGCTGCCCGCCGATGACCAGCCCGGTACCCAGGCGCACGCCGGCCAGGACGTAGATCATCGTCTGGGCCCGGTGGCCGCGCCATCGTTCGGCCAGGGCTGCCAGGTTGGCGTCGTTCGCCACCTCGACGCCGCAGCGGAGCAGGGCGCCGAGCGCCTTTCCCGGGTTCAGGCCGGCCCAGCCCGGTAGCAGGGCGGAGGCCGTGACCGTGCCGTCCGGGCCCACGACGCCGCTGGCGCCCATGGCCGCGGCCCACACGTCCTGCGGCTCAAGGCCTGCACCGGTGAGTGCCGCGCGCAGGGTCCGTTCCACGGAGGCGAGCCGGCGCTCCGCGTCGTCGGCGGGCGAGACCTCGGTGCGATGGCTCCCGACGATCGTGGCGTCCAGGTCGGCGACGAACACCTGCACCTGGTGTGCGCCCACGTCGAGTCCGACCACGTGCCCGGCCTCGGCTCGGAAGCGGTATCTGCGGGCCGGACGGCCCACCGCCCGTCTGCCGCCCGACCCGTCGTCGGCTTCCGTCTCGACGAGCCAGCCGTGGGTGTGCAGTATCTCGGCGACCACCTGCGTCGTGCGCCAGGACAGCCCCGTGGTGTCGGAGATCTCCCGCAGCGGCCGCGGTGCGCGGCCGCGCACCGCGGCCAGCACCGACAGTTCGTTGACACGGCGCAGCAGCGTCTGATCACGGGCAGAGCTTGGAAACGATTCGGTCACGGCGTGGGCGCTCCTCTTGACGGCGGGGATGACCGATCCATTTAATTCCCCCAGTTGCATATCTCAGGTAATAAATTAGCAGCAGGTCAGGAAGGGTTCAACCATGGGATCCGCAGATCGTCACGGCACCAGTCTGGCGGTAATCGGGGCCGGAGTGCGGGGGCTCGGCTACGCGCGTCGGGCCGTGGCACAGGGCGCGCGCATCGCCGCGGTCGCCGAGCCGCGACGCGAGGCCCGAGAAGACTTCGCGGCGGAGTTCCAGATAGCTCCCGAGCTGGTGTTCGAGGACGCGAAGGACCTGCTGGCCGGTGACCGCGTCGCGGACGCCGTGGTCATCTCCTCGCCCGACGACTGCCACGCCGAACAGGCCGTTCTGGCGGCGCAGCGCGGTTACCCGATGCTGCTCGAGAAGCCCATGGCACTGAGCGAGCAGGACTGCGCGCGGATCGTGGACGCGGTGGAGCGGGCCGGGGTGGTCTTCGCCGTCGGCCACGTCCTGCGCTACACGCCCTACACGCGGGTGATCAAGGAACTGCTCGAGGCCGGCCGCATCGGCACCATCGTCAGCGTCGAACACCTCGAGCCCGTCGGCTGGTGGCACCACGCGCACTCGTATGTCCGGGGCAACTGGCGCCGCGAGGACGAGTCGGGGCCGATGCTGCTCACCAAGTCCTGTCACGACATCGATTGGTTGATGTACATTGTCGGCGAGTCTCCCGCCCGGGTCTCCTCATTCGGCTCGCTGAGCCACTTCGCCCCAGCTCACAAGCCTGAGGAGGCAACAGACCGGTGTGTGACGTGCCCGGTGGAGCGCTCGTGTGCGTTCTCCGCGAAGCGGCTCTACCTCGACTGCCTCGGCGATCCGCTCCGCGAGTACTGGCCGCTGTCGATGGTGACCCGCGACCTGTCCGAGGCGGGGGTCCTCGCGGCACTGGAGCAGAGCCCGTACGGCCGCTGTGTCTACTCCTGCGACAACGACGTGGTCGACCACCAGGTCGTCAGCCTGGAATTCCCCAGTGGGACCACGGCCTCGTTCACGATGACCGCGTTCACCCCGCTCGTGCACCGCAAGACGCGGATCTTCGGCACCCGAGGCTGCCTGGAGGGCGACGGTGAGTACGTGCGCCTGCACGACTTCGTGACCGATCAGACCGAGGAGCACCGCATCTCCGACCGCTTCGCGGGCGCCTCGGCGGCCGACGGTCACGGCGGCGGCGACGACGCGCTCGTGGCGGCCTTCCTGAGCGCGGTCGCCAGCGGCGACACGAGCCCCCTGATCTCCGACGCCCGCACCAGCCTGGCCGGACACCGCGTGGTCTGGGCCGCCGAGAGCGCCCGGCGCAGCGCGACCGTGGTCACCCTCGACGCCTGACGAGCATCCGGCGCGCGGCCCGCGTGGGCGCACGGCCGCGCGCACCCCTACCGGCACCGGGCTCCAGTGCCGCTTCCCGCACCGCCACCTCAAGGAGAACGACGATGTCCTTCGCTCATGGCACCACCACCGCCACCACCCGCAGAACAGTCCTGGTCCGTTCAGCGACCATTGCCGCGATGGCGGCCCCGGTCACCGGTCTGCTCTCCGCCTGCGCCGGCGGCACCGGCAGTACGAGCGCGGCCCCCACCGGCCCGAAGAGCGCCGACAACCCGTTCGGCGTCGAACCGACGGCTTCGCTGGACGTCTACTTCTTCGAAGGCGGCCTCGGCAGCAGCTTCGCCAAGGCCTTCGAAGCGATGTACCAGAAGAAGTACCCGTCCGCGAAGATCTCCGCCGACGGCGGCCAGAACGTCACCGGCGACCTCCAGCCCCGCTTCAACGCCGGCTCGCCGCCCGACTTCATCTTCGACGACGGCGCCCAGAAGCTCGAACTCAACGTGCTCTACACGAACGGGCAGCTGACCAACCTCGACGCCCTGCTCGACGCCCCCTCGATCGACGACCCGTCGCAGACGGTCCGCGACACGCTGGTCCCCGGAACCGTCCAGGCCGGCCTGATCGGTACGAGCATGTACTCGCTCAACTACGCCCTCACCGTGTACGGCGTCTGGTACTCCAAGACGCTGTTCGCGAAGCACGGCTGGACGGTCCCGCAGACCTGGGACGAGTTCACGGCCCTGTGCCAGACCATCAAGGCCGCCGGCATATCCCCGTGGGCGCACCAGGGCAAGTACCCGTTCTACATGATGGTGCCGCTCATGGACATGGTCGCCAAGGCCGGCGGCGAGGACATCATGAAGAAGATCGACAACCTCAAGCCGAACGCCTGGCACGAGGAGGCCGTCGTCCAGTCCGTCGAGGCGATCTACTCGCTCGTGTCCAACGGTTACATGCTCCCGGGCACCGAAGGCCTGACCAACATCCAGGCGGAGACGGCCTGGACCCAGGGCAAGGCGGCGTTCGTCCCCTGCGGCTCCTGGCTGGAGCAGGAGATGGACGGGATCACCCCGGCCGGATTCGACATGGCCGTCATGCCGATGCCGCAGGTCGCCGGGGACGCGATGCCCGCCACCTCCGTGCGGGCCGTCGCGGCCGAGGCGTTCATCGTCCCGGCCAAGGCCGAGAACCCCGCCGGCGGCCTCGAGTTCATGCGGATCATGTGCTCGAAGGCCGGCGGCGCCGCCTTCGCGCTGGACGCCAAGTCGCTGCCGGTGGTGCGCGGCGCGATCACCCCGGAGGTCGCGGCGGCGATGACGCCGGGCACCAAGTCCTCCAGCGACCTGATCGCCGCGGCCGGCGACAATGTCATCACCTGGAACTACGCGAACTGGTACCCGCAGATGGAGACCGATCTGGAGAACGCGATGGGCGACCTGATGGCGGGTCGGATCAAGCCGGCCGACTTCATCACGCAGGCGCAGGCGGCCGCGGACAAGACCGCCGCCGACTCCTCCATCCAGAAGTACACCCGCACCTGAGCCACGCCACGGCCCGGGACGCGCCCCACGCGGGCGCGTTCCCGGCCGCCCGGCCCATCTGCCCCAAGCGTCCTATCGGGAGCGCCCGCCCATGCGACTGAGCAAGAACCTCCGGAAGAACCTGTTCGTCACAGCCTTCCTCACCTGTCCGATCGCCCTGTACGCGCTGTTCGTCCTGTGGCCCTACCTCGAGACCTTCGGCTACTCGCTGACGAACTGGTCCGGACTGACGCCGCCGACCAAGTTCGTGGGCCTGCAGAACTACACGGAGCTGTTCGGCGACAGCGTGTTCCGTTCCGCGCTCTGGCACAACCTACTGATGCTGATCGTGCTCCCGCCGGTCACCATCGCGCTGGCCCTGTTCTTCGCCTTCATGCTCAACGCGGGCGGGCGCGCCGGAGCCGCCGGGATTCGCGGCGTACGCGGCGCGGCCTTCTACCGCATCGTCTTCTTCCTGCCCCAGGTCCTGTCCGTCGCCATCCTCATCATCATCTTCCAGGAGGCGTACCGCTCGGACTCCGCGGGACTGCTCAACGGCATCGCCGTCAAACTGGGCCTGACCGACGCGGCCCACCCGCTCGGCTGGCTCGCGAATCCGAACGCCGTCCTGTGGTGCATCCTGGCGATCCTGATCTGGCAGTGGGTCGGCTTCTACATGGTGCTGTTCTCCGCCGCGATGCAGTCGATCCCCAAGGAGATCTTCGAAGCCGCCCTGCTCGACGGCGCCAAACGCGGCCAGACCTTCCTGCGGCTGACCATCCCGCTGCTGTGGGACTCCGTCCAGACCGCCTGGGTCTACCTCTCGATCGCCGCGATGGACGGCTTCGCCCTGGTCGCCAACCTCACTCAGGGCTCGAGCTACGGAGGCGGCCCCGACTACCACAGCGAGGTCCTCGCGACCTACCTGATGCGCAACTTCCTGACCTTCGGCAAGGCGGGCTATGCCTGCGCCATGGGCGTGGTCATCTTCGCCATCACCCTCCTGCTCTCGTTCGTCATGCTCCGCTTCACCCGGCGCGACAGCGTCGAGTACTGACAAAGGACCCCCACCATGACCACCAAGACCGAGGCCCTGTCCGGGACACGGGCGCGCGAGGAGAGTACCGACCGGCGCCTGCGGAGGTTCGGACAGGACGGCCAGGTCCTCAACGCCTTCTCCCACGGCTTCCTCGCCCTCTGGGCCTTCATGATCATATTTCCGCTGCTGTGGGTCGTCCTCGGCTCGTTCAAGACCAACGCACAGATCGGCGACAGCGCCTGGGCCTGGCCGGCGCACTGGTCCTTCGACGCGTTCGCCCGGGCCTGGTCCAAGGGAATCGGCGGCTACTTCGCCAATACCTTGATCGTCATGGCCATGTCCGTCACCGGCACCATGCTCTTCGGCGCGATGGCCGCCTACGTGCTGGCCCGCTACAAGTTCCGCGGCAACCGCGTCATCTACTACGGCTTCGTCGCCGGCGCGATGTTCCCGGTCTACCTGGCCCTGGTGCCGCTGTTCTTCCAGGTCAACAACTTCCACATGCTCAACACCTACACGGGCCTCGCGCTGGTCTACATCGCCTTCTCGCTGCCGTTCACCGTTTTCTTCTTGTACGCCTTCTTCCGGACCCTGCCCACGGCGGTGCACGAGGCGGCCTTCGTCGACGGCTGCTCGCACACGCGGGCGTTCTTCCAGATCATGCTGCCCATGGCCAAGCCCGGGCTGATCTCCGTCGGCATCTTCAACGTCCTCGGGCAATGGAACCAGTACCTCCTGCCCGTCGTCCTGATGCAGCGCCAGCGCGGGGACACCGAAGCGCACCAGATGCTGACCCAGGGCCTGGTGAACCTGCTCGCCGCCCAGGGCTACGCCGGAGACTTCCCCGCCCTGTTCGCCGGGATGACCATCGCGATGCTGCCCGTGGTGGCCGTGTACCTCTCCTTCCAGCGGCAGGTCCAGGCAGGCCTGACCGCCGGAACCCTGAAGTAGCCGGTCCCCCGGCCTGCCGTGGGAGCGGGATGGGTGACGCCGCCGGGCGTGGCCACCGGCGAACCGAGAGGACGCTGAGGGCGTTGCGCGTCGCGGCGGATTTCAGGGTATTGCCTTGTCGGGCGCCTGGTTCCATCCTGCTGGAGCGTCGGTGTCACATGGGGCTGCTCATCGCTCGGGCGAACGTTGGATGAAGTTGCCGAGCGCGGCGTACGTCGGTCAGAGGTGTACGTCGGTCAGAGGTGTACGTCGGGCAGAGGTGTACGTCGGTCAGAGGCGTCCTTGGGCTTCGGCTCGTCCGACGTGCGCGAACCGCTCGCGCACCCCTGTCGTCACAAGCCTCGCCCAGCGGCGTGCGCCGGGCCCGGCTTGCTCCCAGGCCTTGAGTTTCTCCGATTTCGCGCCGATGTGGTGGCTCTCCGGGCCCCGGAAGAACCCGGTGCACCTGGCCGCACCGCATGGCAAAGGCCACAAAGGGCGGCAGTGTGTGAAGGATCGTGCGGACTGCATGCTGCCACGTGGTGAATGGTCCCGAGCATGCGGTGGGACCGGTCCCGGGCGGGTCCGGTCAGCCGAGGTCGGGGTCTGTCGCCCGGGATCCCGTCGACTGGGTTTCCACCGTCCGGCGGCCCAGCGGAAGGAGGTACTGCAGGGGGTGGTCCAGGTCGTCTAGGCCGAACAGCTCGTGGGCGAGGTCGTCGTGGAAGCCGCCCAGTGTGGTGCCGGCCAGGCCTAGGGCGGTGGCGGTGAGCAGCAGCGTCTGGGCGAGATGCCCGGCCTCCAGCAGGCCCAGGCGCAGCGCCCGCAGGCCGTAGCGGCGGCGCAGCAGGTCGAGGTCCACGTAGAGGCCGATCAGGACGGGGCTGCCGTCGATGCCGATCCAATCGGGGTCGTTCGGGGAGCGGGAGAAATATGTGGAGAGCGGTTTGATCTCCGCGATCGATGGTGCCGGGCCGACCTTGGCCAGGGAACGGCGGTGCGGAAGGCATTCGTACGTGCCCGCATTCAAGCCGTCGACATCGAGGACGAGCAGCCGCAATCGGGCGCTGTAGAGCGCGCCCGCGCTCGGGTAGGGCCGGTGGCTGGAGGCGCGGACCGTACCGTCGGGCAGCTGTCGTTCGGAGCGGTGGCTCTCAGAGTGCGCGGTCCACAGCAGCGCACCGAGTTGGGCCGCGGCCAGCGGGCCGGTGAGCGGCCCGCGCGCGGAGGTTCGGCCGGTCAGCGCGGCCGCTAAGGAAATCTCGGGCAGCGGCCCGGCGGGCAGGGCGGTCTCTGCCAGTGTCACAGAGCCGTTACCCACGGTCAGTGCGGTGGCGGGAGACGGCGTCGGCAGGGACCGTACCGCGCTGTCCACGTTCCGCCCTAGCTGGAACTTGCTGCGTTCCAGGTACTGGCGGTCCGGCGCACGGTGTCCGGCCGGGAAGAAGGAAGGCGGCTCGCCCGCGTCCAGCAGGGTCCGGGCAGCGAGGCGGCAGACGGCGCGCTCCTCGTCGGGGGTGATTCCAAGGCGATTGAGCAGCATGTGCAGTTGGGATCCCCAGACCCACGACAGCGCTGCCTCGGTTCCGGCGCCGGTCTCGCTCGGGGCATCAGCTGTCGAAGGCCGGACCTCGCGCAGCCTCTTGTCGGCGGAGCGGACCTGCTCCACCCAGTCGCTCAGCCAGGGCGCGACAGTACCCTGTTCCAGGCTCTCCCGCAGCGCCCGGTCCCGACGCACCAGCGCATCGTGCTGCAGCGCGAAGACCGAGTTGACCTTGGAGTGCACCACCTCGCCCGGCAGCAGGGCGACTTCGGCGGCCCAGCGCCAGCCGGAGGCGTGCCGTCGCAGCCATTGGGCCGCGGTCAGCCGATCCAGGCCCAGGGCAGAGGCAGTGGCGTTCGCGAAGTCGCTTGCCAGCGTCAGCCTTGCGCCACCGGTCGCCAGCTGGCGCAGTGCCTGGACGGCGACGCGGGAAGAGCCGGCGAAGAGCTCCTCGGCGATGGGCAGGGCGAGAGTACCTCCGTAGCGTCCGGTCTCCGGAACGTACGCCGCCGCAAGCACTTCGGCATGCCGCGACGGCCACGGACCGTCGACAGCGGTTCTCGCCGCGGCCAGCCGGGACAGGTCCGCCGGGAGCCCGGCGGTGGCCGCACCCAGGCCGCGCACCCGGACCCGTACGTGCGGACCACCCTCGCCATAGCGGATGAAGAACCATGCGGAGCCCTCCCGCCCGGCGGCCAACCCGTCCAGTACCGGCGCGAGGTCCTCGGTCAGGAAGGCGTCTGCTTCCGCGATACCGGTATGCAAGAACACATGGAAGCTCTGCCAGTCGCCCACGTCGTCGGTGTCCGGGCTGTCCGTTGTGCGGCCATAGGTATCAGGGCTGTGCGTCACGGGGAGTCCTCAGGGGAACGGGTGCGGGTGGATGGTCAACTCCTCGTAGTGCAAGGCACGTTCGGTTCGGCCCAGCCGGTGCGGGACCTCCAGCAATCGGGGCAGCCCCCGGGTGCGGTGGTTGACGTGCCCGAAGGTCATCGGCAGCGATCCCGGCACGATGACCTTCGCGCAGTGCAGGCCGAGCCGGTCGCGCACGCCGCGTTCGTCCTGGAGGACCGCGATCACTTCGAGGCCCTCGCCGGCCAGCCGGCGCACGGTCTCGGTCAGCAGCTCGGTCAGATCGGCCACCGGCTTCGGCGCCCCCGGCCAGGCCGCGCGCCAGTCGAGCTCGGGGGAATCGGAAACGAGAACGTCTACTCTGCCCTGGGTCTCCGGGAGCGAGCCCAGGCCGACATGGTCATCGAGCGAGACCACGAGTTCGGGCTGCTCCAGCATCGGGCGCAGGTGTTCGAGGGCTCGGGGCCGCTCGGGCGCGAGTGCCCGCTGCGCGGACTCGTGGACGTTGACCACTACTTCGGCCAGTGCCGAGCGAATGGCGGTGCGCGGGTCGTGGTGCGCCCCGGCGGCCAGGAACGCCCGGGGAGCGGCCGGGTCATCACCCCGGTATCGGCAGACGGCGAGCACCGCGGGGATGGCGAAGTCGTTGGTGGCGTCCAGCAGAATGACCTCGTACCGAAGCAGCGCGGCCCGGTCGACGAGTTGGACGGCCTCGAGGTCGTCATCGGGCACTGCGACCCGGCGCAGCGGGGTGGCCGCGTACCAGGCCATCAGGAACGCGTCGCGCTCCGCGGCCTCGAACAGGCCGTAAAGGGCGGCCTCCTGGGGGCTGTTGCCCAGAGCGCAGCCGTTGGAGGACTCGTAGACGACGCGCGGGCCGGCCCCCGGAACGTCCCAGTAGGCGACATGCTCGGGGACCGCGATGGTCCGTCCATGGGTCAGCGACCAGCCGTGGACCCAGGCGAGTTCGAGCTCTGGGGTGTACGGCACGGTGCGCGATGCGGGATGTCCATGGTAGGCGGGATCCGGCAGGCCCAGCCGGGCCGGGTCCACGGCGCGCTCGGCGCCCAGCGTGGCGAACGAGGCCCGCAGCACGGTGCGCCGGCCGATCGGGCTCATCCCGGAAAGCCGTTCGACGCCCTCGAACAGGGCCACCCGTTCGCTGCGCTCGAAGTCGGTGGACCGGCCGTAGCCGCCGTCCTGCACCACTCGGCCGTCGGTGACGTAAGCGCTGCAGAGGCTGAAGACCGAGTGCTCGGACCGGCTCAGCCGGCGGACTGGACCGAAACGCTCGTCATGCAGGAAGGCGCGCAGGTCCGCTCGGTCCGTGCGCGGGTTGGCCCCCCGCAGCACGGTCGGATCGGGCAGCGGGCGCGCTGCCGCGGGGATCGCAGCCGTCTGCTCGGTGTCCGGCGGGAGCGGGTGGCAGACCACGCAGCCGCCGACCGGTCGGACTCGGTGGCCGGACCAGGTGGCCCGGCCGTTGTGCACGATCCACACGGTGGAACCGAGGTCGGGTTCGGGCTCTGCCGCAGACGGCTCTTCGGCCAGCAGTTCCATGGCGAGTGCGCCGATCGCCTCCGCCAGGGCGGGTGAGGGCAGCCCGGCCAGGGCCAGGGTCGGGCGCCGCCACGGGACCCGGCCTCCGGCAGTGGCAAGCCGCTGATACTCCGTGCAGCTCAGGCAGGCGGCCGCGCCGGAACGCAGGACCGGGCCGACGATGGTCAGCGCCCCGTCCGAGCGCACCGGCACGTGCACCACCGGGTGGCTGAGCGCATGGCGGCTCAGCTCCTCGGCCAGGCCGAGCGTCCACTGCTCCAGCAGTACGACGGCGGTGCCGCCGGTGGAGGCGAGGGCGGCGGCCGCGTCCAGTACCGGGACGTGCGGTGCGAGGCCGGCCAGAACGGACGGGCTTTTTTTTGGCCCGTGGGCGGTGGGTACGGTCATCGGCGGCCTCCGTCGGTGCACAGCACGGCGAACCCGCAGCCATGGAGTCCGGCCGCTACTGCGCGGGCGTCCGCGTGGACCGGCTCCCAGGGCCGGATGCGCAATCCGGTCTGCCTGCGCAGAGCGGTCTGGAACGCCGGTTCCCGGGCTGCGACGCCGGCCAGCCACCTGGTGGTCCAGCCATCGTCCTCCCACCCGGCGTACTGCGCCTTGGCCGCGGTGATCGGGGCGCAGGCGCCGCTGGGCCAGCTGATCCGATGGTCTGTCGCACTCTGAGCCGAAGCGTGAAGTTGCACGGTCGCCGCGAGCGCGGCGAAGGCGGCGGCATCACCCGCAGTTGCTTCCACGGCCTGTCCCAGCAGCGCACCTGAATCGTCCCGGACCGCGGCGTGGAACACGTCCTCGTCCGGAGCGGTCCGGGCCACGCTCAGCCTGGCCCGGGCACCGAGCCGCTCGGTGAGAGTGGTCCACCAGTGGCGCGCCTGCGGATGGGCGAGCCATTCCTGCGCCGGCGATCCGGTGTCGGCTTGCGGCAATCCGGCGTCGGCTTGCGCCAGTGCGTGCCCGGCAGCGCGACGCAGCGCTCGGCCCCAGGCATGGCCGGGGTCCACGCCGACGGCCACCTCGGGCCCGGCGCCGGAGTCCGAACTCAACCCTCGTACGGCCAAACGCAGTTCGGCCGCCCGGCAGATCGCGTCGAGTCGGGCCAGATCGAGCCGCGCCGCGCCCGCGACCAGGATCCCGCCCGGCACCGGACAGGACGCCAATGCCGCCGGCAACTGCGGCAGTGCGCCCGGCAGCGGCGGGGCGAGCGGCCCGATCATGTCGTCGCCCAGGGCCGCGATCCGCCGCAGCGCCTCGCCCAGGGTGTCCGGCGGGGCGATCACCGCCGCACGATCCGGGTCCAGCAGGTCGGGACCGAGCCAGGAGTGGTATCCGGCCTGAGCGGGCCGGTCGGTGATGATCAGGACCGCCGGACGGTCCGGAAGGATTCGCTGGTCGTCACCCTCGTCCGCCGGGTCGGGCAACCCGGCGATCGCACAGAGCAGGCGCTGCGCGGCGGCCCCGGCGACCATGGCCGTTTGCGCGGCCGAACCGCCGCCGCTCCAGCCCGGCGCCGACGTCAAGCCGAGCCGGGCCGTCAGCTCCGCCGCGTCCGCGCGCACCTGCTCCGGACTGCCGGGCGCGGTGACGAACGCGGTACCGCCGGCCAGCCCGGCGGCGACGGCCAGTACCGAGGCGACCAGAACGATCCGGCCGGGATCGGTGACGGCGTCGGACGCAACGGACAACGGCGACGCACCGCAACGCCGCAGCGCCCGCCCGGCGGCCTGTGCCAACGCGCTCCCTGGGTCGGAGGCGAGCACCTGCGGCCGGAGCGCCGCGATGGCCGCCGCCGCCGCGTCGGGCTGGTCGGCGACCGCCCGCAGCCAGCGCGAGGCGGCGGCCGGGTCGTGCGCCGCAGCCGACCGCTCGACCAGCAGGTCATGCGCGTGCAACTGGGCGACGAGTGTGCCGAGCGCCTTGCGTAAGGCGGAGTCGGCGGGTGCCTGCCGCAGCAGCGCCGCATGGTCGCCGGTGCGCAGCGCCTGCTCCAGCATCCGCCACAGCGCAGGCAGCGCCCGGCTGCCCTCCAAAGTGACGCTCGACCGCCGACCGCGCAGGTGGATACCCTCACGCAGTGCGCTGACACCGATCAGGGGCCGCAATTCCCAGCCCGACAGGGCGGCGACATCATCGGACTGCGCGTCCACCTCCGCGCGGACGGTCTCGGCCGTCATGAGGCCCGCTCCACGGCGTCCACGACCGCGGTCATCTCGGTGCGCCAGTCGTGGCCGGTGACCAACGGCACTGTCTGGACTACCAAGTGGGCCGCCAGATAGCGCTCAAGCGGCCTGAGGTCGCAGACCGCGAAGAGGCGATACAGGGCATTGGTACAGGATCGGTAGATCACATATTCGGGGCGGCTCCACATCGTCCCCTCCGGGTCGGCACGGCCGAGCAACCGGTGGAAGTCGCTGAACCGGGTGCGCTGCTCCCTGTCCCAGCGCACTACCGTGTCCTTGTCCCCGGTGGCGGCGGCCCGCAGCCGGTACTCCCCCGGATCACCGGACAGGTGCGCCCCGGCGGCCAAGCGGCTCCGGGTGAGATCCCAGGCGGCACGGGACCAGTCAGCCCACTCACTCTCCCAGCCGTCGGCCCCACGCTCGGCGATTCGGCCGACCAGAGCGGTCATCGGCTCCCCGACGGCTCGCCAGTTGTTGTCAAAGGCCTGCCGAAGCCGTCCGTCCTGGTCCTCGTGGACGAGGAAGTCCTCCAGGTGCGAGACATACGAATAGTGCCCGCCGACCAGACCGCCGGGGTGTGCGCAGGCGTGCGCGGCCAGCGCGGCCACGGCCAGTCGGACCCGCGCCCGGCCCTCGTCGCCGTGCTCGCCCAGGAAGGTGGATCCCGCGCGCAGGGCGGGCAGGCCCAGGCGCAGCAGATCGTCGCGCAGAGCAGCGCTGTCCGCGCCGATCAGGGCTCGTAGTGGGGCGAGGTCGACCGGCTCGACCCGCACGGTGTTGTCGCGCAGGACGGGCTCGTAGGGCGGTGGGATCAGCTCGGCCCGGCCCGCCTGCGCCGCCTGCGCAAGCAGTTCCCCGGTGCTGAGATCACTGATCGACGGGTGCTCGCCGATCCACTCCCGGAGCGCCGCCGCGCCCCACTCGGCGGCCTCGGCCACCTGCTCGATCGGCCCGCGCAGCCGCAGGCGCAGGTGCGGGCCGTGCAGCCAGTGCCGCTCGATATGAACGCGCAGGCCCTGCGCCGCGCAGCGTTCGGCGAGCGGCAGGACCGCCTCGCGCAGCAGCGGGCCCTTGCTCGGGTGGTGGTAGTAGGCGACCACGTCCCGTGCGGCGGCGTCCGCCGGATCGGTGCCGGACGCCGGCCCGGTGGCGGGTTCGGCCACAGTCGTCTCCTGGTTGCCGGTCTCGGTCATGTCGTTCGTCCCGCACGGTAGACCTCTGTCACAAGCTCCACGGCGCAGGTGGCCTGCTCCCGCCCGCCCGGCGCGGGAAGTGCCTCCTCCAGCACCACTCCGTCCGGGTGGCGGGAGAGCCACTTGGCCAGCGAACGCAGGTGCAGCGCGTTGCCGAGGTCCACGAACTGCGGCTTCGGACGGCCCAGCCGCGCGAGGAAGTCCTCGGTCGCGTGGCCGGCTCGAGCGGGGACCGGCACCGGGTGCAGGAACACCTGCTCGGGCAACCGGAGCAGGGCGCGCCAGCGGGCCGTGGCCGCCAGCGGCAGCGGCGTCTCGGCGGTGAGGTCGGCGCGCAGCGCCTGGACCACGCCCGCGTCCAGCTGCCAGCGGCGCCGGCGCAGTACGAGGTGCCGGTAGCGCAGCCGAGGTGTGCGGATCACCCGGCCGCCCGGGGCGTCGCTCCGGTAACGCGGGACGAGGGCACGGAAATCGACCATTCCCTCGGGGTGGTCGTTGAGCAGCGCGGCGCTCCGCTGGGCCAGCATGGTCGGCGCGAGGAAGCCGTTGTAGAGCACATCGAGCAACTCGCGGGTTCCGCTCAGCCGCAGCCGCACCTGGTCGGCGGCCTCATCATGCACGAGGTCCACCTCGGCCTCTGCGATCGGAGTCCACCGGCGGTCGGGGCCGATCTCGTCCGGGACGAGGAGCGGATGGAGGTTGGCGTTGAAGCCGCCGACCGGGCGGAACTGGGCGACCCGGGCGCCCTCCCCCAGCCCTGGCCGGATCTGCCGCGCCACCTCGGCCCTGGCCCCGGACCCCAGCGCGTCCAGGAACCGGCTGGTGAACCGGCCCCAGCCGCCGTACACGTGGTTCACGCAAAGCAGGTCGCCGACGGCGCCGCGCTGGAGGAAGTACGAGTAGCTCAACGGACGGCGCACCATCCAGTCCGGCAGGCGTTCGCCGAGGCCGCGCACCAGATCCTCGGGCACCAGCACGTCGGCGTCGGCGCCCTCGGAACCGCCATCCTGCATCAACTCGACCAGAGACGCCCGCAACGCAGCGAGTTCGCGGCCCCCGGTCGGGAAGTCATCCCGGTCATCCAGGTCATTCCGGTCACCGGGGGCGAGCGCGGCGAGCCGGCCGGCTTCCTCCCAGGCCTTCGCGTACTCGGCGCCGAACTCCCAGGGGTGCTGACAGCAGCCCCCGATCCCGTAGCGCGCCACGAAGCGGTCCCGGACGATCCGCCGTAGCAGATGGCTCAGATCGAACAGTTCGGCCAATGCGGTCAGCTCGGCCAGCGCCTGACGGTCGGCGGCGCCCAGGAGCCCGTCCAGCCGGACCGGCTCCTGGGCGACCACGTCCTCGGACAGCACACTCAGCCGCGCCACGCCCGTCGGCACCGGCCGTCCGGCATCGGCCAGCACGGTGTGCCAGCGCGTCGAAAGGTCGGCCAGCAGCGCCGGGCGAAGGGCCGGCTCCGCGGCGGCGAACTGCGCGGTCAAGCAGGCGATCTGGTTAATCTGGACGGCGAGTGACGCATCCTCAGCCGAGGCATCGCCGTTCGATCCCCGCAGCCATCGGCTGAGGCATACCAGCGGTTCATCGCTCTGCGGGTCCACGGTCTCACTGGGAACCAGCAGACCCGCCTCGGTGAGCCGGTCCACAAACGCCCGGGCCGCCGCGCTGCTGTCCGTCCCGCCCGCTGTCCGCAGGGCGGGCGCCAGTACTTCCACCAACTCACCCAGCGTGGCGGGCTTTTCGCAGCACGAGTCGACAAGGGCCAGCGGCCCGCGGGCCGGCAGCGCGACCTCATCCTCCGTGGTGACCAGATAGCGCCCGCCGGCGAACACCACCCTGCTGCGCGCATAGGCCGCGACGCCGTCGGCGATCCGGGCACTGCTGGTCATCCGGTGCGGCACCCCGGCTCTGCGGCGCGCGTCGTCCAGCAGAGCTTCGGAAAGTGCCGTCACCAGCGTCCGATTGGTCTTCACTACCGAACTCAGGGCATCGACAGGCAAGGCTGCCGTCCCCCAGTCCGCGGATCCGGCCGCGGAAAGCGGTTCGCCATCCGTGGGCAGCCGCCCCCAACCGACGGCGGTGAACCACGACAGCGGACTCGTCCTGGTGCTGGCCCGAAGCACGTGGCGCAACACCCCGGGCTCCTCCTTGCGCGCCTTGCGATCGTGCGTGCCCGCACCGGCGCGTTCGACCGCCCGCAGCAGGTCGGGACTGGTGAGCGCGATCGCGCGGCGGAGCGCGGGCTCCCGGCAGAGTGCTGCCAACGCCGTGCGCTCGGCGCCGAGCGCAGCCTCCGCGGTACCGGCCAGAGCGCCGAGCAGACCGTCTCGGCGGCGACGCAAGTCCAGCCAGACGGCCAACTGCGGCACCCGATCCGGCAGGTCGCCGAGGCGGTCGAGCAGCGCGGGTCTCGGTTCGCGACCGTTGTGCAGCGCGCGACGCAGCGGCAGGACCACATCTCGGTGGAAGCTCGCGCCGTGACTGCCCTGTCCGGCGTACAGCGCGTCACAGAGTTCTGGCAGCAATGCCGTGGCCTGCGCCTCCAGCATGGCCAGCGCGGCCAGTTCGGCCCGGAACGCGGCCGCGGGCGGGCTC
>NZ_JAGSOG010000161.1 GCF_018139695.1 Actinospica durhamensis
TTCCCCCACCGCCGCCCCGCTCGGCGCGTCCGCGGCCCCCGGCGGGCTGCTCACCGACCCGTGGTGGCGCGACGCGGTCACCTACCAGGTCTACGTGCGCAGCTTCGCCGACGGCAACGGCGACGGCATCGGCGACCTGCGCGGCATCCGCGAGAAGCTGGGCTACCTGGCCGACCTCGGCGTCAACGCCCTCTGGCTCAACCCGTGCTTCCCCTCCCCGATGGCGGACGCCGGCTACGACATCGCCGACTACCGCGACATCGAGCCCTCCTTCGGCACCGTCGCCGAGATGGACGCCCTGATCGCGGACGCGCACGCGCTCGGCATAAGGATCCTGCTCGATGTCGTGCCCAACCACTGCTCCGACCGGCACCCGAAGTTCCAGGAGGCGCTGGCCGCCGCGCCGCGCTCGCCGCAGCGCTCGTGGTTCTGGTTCCGGCCGGGCCGCGGCCCGAACGGGGACGAGCCGCCGAACAACTGGCAGTCCTACTTCGGCGGCCCGGCCTGGACCCGGGTGACCGAGCCGGACGGCACCCCGGGCCAGTGGTACCTGCACCTGTTCGCGGCCGAGCAGCCGGACTTCAACTGGGAGAACCCCGCCGTGCGCGAGGACTTCCTGTCCACTCTGCGGTTCTGGTTCGACCGGGGCGTGGACGGCTTCCGGATCGACTCGGCGGCGGTCCTGGTCAAGGACCCGCTGCTGCCCGACCTCGACCCGGCGGCCGGGCCCGAGGAGGAGCACCCGTACAACGACCGGGACGGCATCCACGAGATCTACCAGGAGTGGCGCGCGGTCGCCGACTCCTACGACGAGCCGCGCGCGCTGTTCGGCGAGGTGTGGATCGCGGACCCGCAGCGCTTCGCCAAGTACCTGCGGCCGCAGGAGATGCACGCCGCGTTCAACTTCCCGTTCCTGCAGTGCGCCTGGGACCCGGCCGCGCTGCGGCAGGTGATCGACCAGACCGTGGCCTTCCACCGGCCGGTGGGCGCCCCGGCCACCTGGGTGCTCTCGAACCACGACGTCACCCGGCACGTCACCCGCTACGGCCGGGCCGAGACCACCTTCGACTTCGACGACCGCGGCCACGGCCGCCCGCTGGATCTGGAGCTCGGCACCCGCCGGGCCCGCGCGGCGGCGCTGCTCTACCTGGCCCTGCCCGGCGGCGCGTACCTCTACCAGGGCGAGGAGCTCGGGCTCTGGGAGGTCGAGGACATTCCGGACGCCCTGCGCGACGACCCGATGTGGCGGCGTACCGCGGGGGTGAACCCGGGCCGTGACGGCTGCCGGGTTCCGCTGCCGTGGTCCGGTCAGTCCGCGCCGTTCGGCTTCAGCACCCAGCCGGACGCCGAGGCCGAGCCCTGGCTGCCGACGCAGCCCGCGGCCTGGCGCGAGCACACCGTCGAGTACCAGTCCGGCGACCCGGACTCGATGCTCGAGCTGTATCGCAGCGCCCTGCGCCTGCGCAGGTCCGTGCCCGGGTTCGGCAGCGAGCGCGAGTCGCTGCGCTGGATGGACTCGGCGCCCGAGATCCTCTCGTTCCGGCGCGGTACCGACGCGGCCTGCGTGGTCAACCTCTCCGCCGAGCCCGTCGCACTGCCGGAGCACGACGCGGTGCTGCTCACCAGCTCACCCCTCACCGACGCCGGCCTGCTGCCGCCGGACGCCGCCGCCTGGTTGCGCCTTTCCTAGACCGGAGGATCAACGATGATCAGAACTCTGGCACCACATCAACGAACACTGGCCTATCTGGCGGGGCTCGGTGCCCCGCTGCTGGTGATCCCGCTGACGGCCGGCTCGGCCGCCGCGGCGAGCGCTCCGGCTCCGTCGGCGGTCACCTCGGCGGTCGCGAGCGCGGCGGCCTATCCCTCGGCGCTGGCCGGGGCGAGCCCGGCGTTCACCGAGTACAACGCGGCGACCAGCCCGAACGCACACACGAACGGCGCCGTGCTGGCCCCGGACTACCAGTACGGCTCGCTCCAGGCCGAGGCCACCGGCCGCCAGGCGGTGCAGCTGGTCGGCCAGGGCAAGCACGTGTCCTTCACCCTGGCCAAGGCCGCGAACGCGGTGGACTTCCACTACGCCCTACCCGACTCGCTCGAGGGCGGCGGCATCAACGCGCCGCTCGACCTGCTCGTCGACGGCAAGGTGGCCACCTCGCTGTCGCTGACCTCGGAGTTCTCCTGGCTGTACGGGACGTATCCGTACACGAACACGCCGTTCGTCGCCCAGCCGGACGGCGAGGTCCCGCACGACTACTACAACGACGTGCGCTACCACTTCGCCTCGACGCTCCCGGCGGGCACCGTGGTGACCCTCCGGGTGGACGCCGGTGACGACGCACCCTGGTACGTCGTGAACACGGCCGACTTCGAGACCGTCGGCGCGCCGATCGCCGAGCCGGCCAGCGGATACGTCGATGTGACCCAGGCTCCGTACAACGTCGACGACACCGGGGCCACCGACGTCACGGCCGCGCTGCAGAACGCGATCGACGCCGCCTCCGCGGCCGGCGAGGGGGTGTACCTGCCGCAGGGTACGTACACGATCAGCGCGCCGCTGAACGTGAACAACGTCAAGGTGCTCGGCGCCGGCGAGTGGTACACCGTGCTGACCGGCAGCAACGTCGAGTTCAACGGGCAGCAGAATCCGGCGAGCACGAACGTGGACGTCTCCAACCTGTCCATGTTCGGCAACGTCGACCAGCGCGAGGACAGCGACACCGAGGTCACCGCGTTCAACGGCGGGTTCAGCCACTCGAGGATCTCGAACGTGTGGATCCAGAACGAGAAGGTCGGCGTCTGGATCACCGGGCCGAGCACGGATCTCACGCTCACCGGCCTGCGCATCCAGGACACCACGGCCGACGGCGTCAACCTCGACGCCTACGGCGGTCCGGTCACCGACACCACCGTCTCGAACAACTTCCTGCGCAACACCGGTGACGACGGGATCGCGCTGTGGTCGCAGAACTACGGCGACACGGACGACCTCGTGGTGCACAACACCGTCGACACCCCCGGGCTCGCCAACAACATCGGCGTCTACGGGGCGGGCGCCGGCGACGTGGTGGCCGGGAACCTGCTGCAGGACACGGTCCAGTTCGGCGCCGGCATCGGCATCGAGCAGCGCTTCGACTCGGTCCCGATGTCCGGCACCTTGAACGTCCTGGGCAACGAGCTGGTGCGCACCGGCCAGTTCGACCCGGGCAACGACTACGGAGCCGGCTCCGTCCTGTTCTACCCAAGCCAGGGCGACATGGACTCCACGGTCAACGTGGTGGGCAACGCGATCCTCGACAGCCCGTACGCGGCGTTCCAGTTCCAGAACTCGAACACCTACTCCGGCGCCGCCGTGACCACCGCGCCCACCACGGGCTACAGCGTCTCGAACGTCAACATCGTCGGCAACCTCGTGCACGGCGTCGGCACCTTCGTCTTCCAGGACCAGGCACCCGGCTCGGCGTACGTGGCCGCGACGGCGGCCGACGGCGTCGGCGACGCGGGCGTGTTCAGCTGCGGCGCGGGATTCACGCTCACCCGTGGACCCGGCGACCTCGGCTTCGACTCGAGCACCTGCGGCATGCCGGCGGCCAGCCCACTGTGGGCCTACCCGGGCACCACGACCTTCGAGGCCGCGGCCGTGGGCCAGGCTTCGCCGGTGCAGCGGGTCGCGATCGTGAACACGGCGAGCGTGGCCACCACGCTCGGCGCGATTACTCCGAGCGCCGGATTCAGCGTCGCGCCGGACCCGCAGCACCCGTGCGGGACCAGCCTCGACGCGGCCGCCGTCACCGACACCGCCGCGTGGTGCATGGTCGACGTCTCCTTCACCCCGTCGGCCGACGGAGTGACTCAGGGCTCGCTGACCATCGCCAGCAGCCAGGGCACGAAGACGGTGGCGCTGTTCGGGGACACCGACCCGATCGGCGGCGACGGAGGCGTGGCCCCGCCGGCCGACCTGGCGCTCACCGCGACGCTGTCCTCGAGCAGCGCGCTGCAGTACTTCCCCGCGTCGAACGCCAACGACGGCAACAACGGCTCGTACTGGGAGAGCCAGGACGGGGACGCGTGGCCGCAGACCCTCACCGCCGACCTCGGCGCCGTGCAGCCGGAGGGCTCGGTCGTGCTGACCCTGCCCTCGAACTGGGGCACCCGGGTGCAGACCATCGAGGTGCTCGGATCCACTGACGGCACCACCTACAGCACGCTCGTGCCGTCCGCGGACTACACGTTCGACCCGAGCCTGCAGAACACCGTGACGATTCCGCTTCCGGCCGGCACCCAGGACCGGTACCTGCAGATTTCCGTCACCGGCAACACCGGTTGGGACGCGGCCCAGATCTCGGAGTTCGAGATCTTCGGCTGATCCAGCACACACCGTGGGCCCGCCTCAGACTCAGCACCCTGAGTCGGAGGCGGGCTCTAGCGGGGGGCGATCAATGGAGATCGACGCCGAGGCGGACCCCGCCGCCCGGCGGCCCTACGAAGGGAAGTCAACCCGTGTTCGGATCGAGTACGGGCGGACGCAGAATCCTGCGTACGCTCGGCACCCTCTCCGCGGCGGCCCTCGCCGCCTGCGGACTCACCGCATTCACCGCCACCGGCGCCCAGGCGGCGACCACCCCGGGCGCGGCAGTGCCGTTCACCGAATATCTCGCCGCCACCAACGGCACCACCAACGGCACCGTGCTGCCGGTGGACTACGAGTACGGCTCGCTGCAGTCGGAGGCCACCGGCCGCCAGGCCGTGCAGCTGATCGGCTCCGGCCAGTACGTCTCGTTCACCCTGACCGCCGCCGCCAACGCGGTGGACTTCCACTACGCGATACCCGACGCCCCGGCCGGCGGCGGCGAGACCCAGCCGCTCGACCTCTACGTCAACGGCACGCTCACCACCGCGCTCTCGCTCACTTCGGACTACTCCGACTTCTACGGCCCCTACGGGTCGGGGTCGATCATCTGGTCGCAGACCCCGAGCGTGGGGCAGCCGGCCGGCGGCTCCTCCGGCACCGAGGTCCCGCACGACTTCTACAACGACGTGCGCTATCAGTTCTCCTCTACGCTGCCGATCGGCACCGTGGTCAAGCTGCAGGTCGACTCCGGCGACAACGCGCCCTGGTACGCGATCAACACGGCGGACTTCGAGACCGTCGCCGCCCCGATCGCGCAGCCGTCCGGCTACATCAACGTGACCGCCGCGCCGTACGACGCCGACGACACCGGCGTCAACGACTCGACCACCGCGATCCAGAACGCGATCAACGCCGCCTCGGCCGCGAACGAGGGCGTCTACATTCCTCAGGGCACGTACACCCTCAGCCAGCCGCTTGCCGTGAACAACGTCACGGTCGAGGGCGCCGGCGAGTGGTACACCAAGCTGACCGGCTCCGACGTCGAGTTCAGCGGGAACCAGAACCCGGCGAGCACGAACGTCGACGTCTCGAACCTCTCGCTGTTCGGCGAGGTGAGCACGCGGGACAACGGCACCTCCGACTACACCGGGTTCAACGGCGGATTCAGTTCCTCGAGCATCTCGGACGTGTGGATCCAGAACGAGAAGGTCGGCATCTGGGTGGACGGCCCCACCACCGGGCTGACGATCAACTCCGTGCGCATCCAGGACACCACCGCGGACGGCATCAACCTGGACGGCTCGGACGGGACGGTCACGAACACGACCGTGGAGAACAGTTTCGTGCGCAACACCGGTGACGACGGCATCGCGCTGTTCTCGCAGAGCTACGGCGACACCGGCGACACCGTCACCCAGAACACCGTCGACTCGCCCAGCCTGGCCAACAACATCGGCATCTACGGCGGCGGCTCGGGCGACGAGGTCACGAACAACCTGCTGCAGGACACGGTCCAGTACGGCGGCGGCATCGAGCTGTCGCAGAACTACGGCTCGATCGCGTTCTCCGGGACGCTGACCATCTCAGGCAACGAACTGCTGCGCACCGGCCAGTTCGACCCCTGGCTGGAGTACGGCGAGGGCGCCATCTGGTTCCTTCCCGAGGAGGGCGATATCGCCTCCACGATCGACATCACCGGCAACACGATCCTGGACAGCCCCTATGAGGCGTTCCAGTTCGAGAACTCGGCCAAGCCCACCGGCGCCGGCGGCCTCGACGTGCCGAACAGCGGCAACACCGTCACCGGCGTGAGCATCACGAACAACACCGTGACGAACGTCGGCACCTTCGTGTTCCAGGACCAGGCACCGGGCTCGGCCACCGTCTCGGGCACCACCGCCACCGGGGTCGGCGACGCCGGGATCCTCACCTGCGGTTCGGGCTTCACCCTGACCCAGGGCAGCGGCAACTCCGGATTCTCCAGCACGGCGTGCTCGATGCCCTCCTCGGTCCCGCTGTGGCTCTACCCCGGCACCACCACGTACCAGAACGCCACGGTCGGGCAGGCCTCGGCCGTCCAGCAGATCGCCGTGGTCAACCGGTCCAGTGGCGCCACGACCCTCGGAACCCCCACCGTCACCAGCGGATTCGCCATCTCGAAGGACCCGACCTACCCGTGCGGCAGCAGCCTGGACGCCGCGAGCGGTTCGGACACCTCGTCCTGGTGCATGATCGACGTCTCCTTCACCGCCCCGGCCACCGGCATCACCACCGGCACGCTCACGGTCCCGAGCAGCCAGTCGGGAGCGGACACGGTGCAGCTGGTCGGCAGCACCGGCACGAACAACTCGGTCACCCCGCCGACCGTGACGCCGAGCAACCTCTCCTTCGGGTTCGAGGCCACCGGTTCCACCAGCGCGGCCCAGACCGTCACGCTGGCCAACCCCGGCACCTCCGCCCTGGGGATCACCTCGATCTCCACCAGCGGAGCGTTCACCGAGACCAACACCTGCGGCACGAGCCTGGCCGCCGGCGCGAGCTGCACGGCCTCGGTGAAGTTCGCCCCCACCGCCGGCGGCGCGCAGACCGGCGAACTGGCGATCGCCAACAGCGCCACCGCGTCGCCCATCGGTGCCACGCTCTCCGGCACCGGCGTCACCTCCACCACCAACCTGGCGCTGGGCGCGACGATGTCCTCGAACAGCGTCGAGTCCGGATACCCGGCCTCGAACACGAACGACGGCAACACGAGCACCTACTGGGAGGGGACCGACGGCGGTACCTATCCGCAGACCCTGACCGCCGACCTCGGCTCCTCGACGTCACTCGGTTCGGTCACCCTGGAACTCCCGCCGGCCACCTCGTGGACGACGCGCAGCCAGACGCTCTCCGTGCTCGGCTCGACCAACGGCAGCAGCTTCACCACGCTGGTGCCCTCGGCCTCGTACACGTTCGATCCGTCCACCGCCAACACGGTCAGCTTCAACCTGCCGTCCGGCACGAACGACCGGTACCTGCAACTGTCCTTCACCGCCAACTCCGGCTGGACCTCGGCGCAGCTGGCCGAGTTCGAGATCTTCCCCGGTTCCGGCTCGTCTGGCAGCAGCGCCTCGCTCACCGCCTCGCCGAGTTCGCTGTCCTTCGGCAACGAGGCGGTGGGATCGACCAGCGCGGCCCAGTCCACGACCATCCAGAACACCGGCAGCGCGGCCGCGACGATCTCCTCCATCACGGCCGGCGGCGCCTTCGCCGAGACGAACACCTGCGGCGGCTCGCTCGCCGCGGGCGCCAGCTGCACGGTCAGCGCGACCTTCTCGCCGACCGTGAACGGCGCGACCAGCGGCAGCGTGACCGTGGCGAGCAACGCCACCAACGCCACGCTGACGGTGGCGCTGTCCGGCACCGGTACGGGAGGCGCCAGCCAGCCGGTCAACGTGGCGCTGGACCAGCCCATCACCGCGAGCGCCAGCACCTCCGGGTTCCCGGCGACCAACGCGAACGACGGGAACACCAGTAGCTACTGGGAGAGCACGGACGGCACCTGGCCGGCGACCCTCGCCGTCGACCTCGGCACCGCCGACTCGATCAGCTCGGTCGTCCTCGACCTGCCCTCGACCTGGGGCACCCGTACCCAGACGCTCTCCGTCCTGGGCAGCAACGACGACAGCACCTGGGCCACGCTGGTCGGCTCGGCGACCTACACCTTCAACCCGTCGACCGGGGACACCGTCACCATCACGCTTCCCAGCGGCACCTCGGACCGGTACGTCGAACTCGACTTCACCGCGAACGACGTGCAGAACGGCGCCCAGGTCTCCGAATTCCAGGTGATGGGCCAGGCGAACCCGAACCTGGCGCTCAACAAGACGGTCACCGCGAGCAGCACCTGGTCGAGCTACTACGCGGCCTCCAACGCCGTCGACGGCAACACCGCCACGTACTGGGAGGGCACCGACGGCGCCTGGCCGACCACCCTCACCGTGGACCTCGGCTCGACCCAGACCCTCGGCCACCTGGTGCTCGAACTGCCGGCCGGCTGGGGCACCCGTACCCAGACGCTCTCCATCCTCGGCAGCACGGATGACAGCACCTGGACGACCCTGGTGGGCTCCGCGACGTACACGTGGAACCCCTCCACCGGCGACTCGGTCTCGATCAGCCTGCCCGCAGGCACGTCGGACCGGTACGTGGAGCTGAACTTCACCGCCAACAGCGTGCAGAACGGCGCGCAGCTCGCCGAGCTGGGCGTGTACGCGCAGTAGATTCGCAGAACCCGGCCTCAGGCCCGGATGCGCCAGCCCCGAACACGGGCTGGGCGGTCCGGGCCTGAGTCACGTCAGTGGCCCAGCAGCCGACTTCGCGTAGACGGCGTACCCGCCATACGCCACGTATCAGTGATATGCCAGAAGTGACGCCAGTTCGACCGGCCGTGACGTGATGGCGAAGAAGGGCGGGCACACATGTACGTCGGCGGTAGGTGGGACGACGGCTCCAGGCCGTCTCCCCACGAGCTCATGCTGCGCAACCTCACCGAATTCCCCGGCCCGATCGCCGTGGCCTGCGATCCGCCGGCCGACTCCGTCGAGCTGAGCGGCGGCGAGAACGTCGACGGCCTGCCATTCGCCGTCCACGTCACCTACGTCGCGCCCGCGGGACCCAAGCTGCTCATACGCACGAAAGCAGTTCCGCAGCCCCTGCCGGAACCCGGCACCCTGCACCCGCCCCTGACCATCGACACGCTCGAGAACGCCTTCGGCATCTACGGCCACCGCTCCGGCTCCCGCGGCGGCCCACCCCGCGGAGCATCCCCCGCCGAACACGCAGCCTGGCGCGCCGAGCGCGTGGACGCCTTCCGCCGCGACAAGGCCGAGTTCGAAGCGCTCACGCGTACGCCCGCGAGCATCCTCATCGACGGCGCACCGTTCGCCGCCTACCGCGTCGACTATGCGGACTGCTCGGGCCTCGAGGTGGACTGGAACGGCCAGACGGTGCAGTGCGTGAGCATCGCAGCCGTCCTCGACACCCTGCAACTGCGCACCGCCGCAACCGACGACCTGCAGCGCGTCGCCACGCCCCCGCGCCCGCCACAAAGATGAGTGGCGGGCCCTGCGTTCGGTCATGCTGACGCGTCGGCCCGACTTCACCGGCGGCCCCAACAAGCTGTCGCTGATCGAGTGCCAACCATCACTCGAGATACATGGGTAGATCAGTGTGAGCCGCGTGTGGCGGGTGGGGTAGGAAGGGAGTCTGGTTCCGGAATCGCAGGGGCTGATCTACGCTGACGTTGGCGAGGGCGTCGATCCCGGCCCGAGGATCGACCTGCCGGACCGCATCTTCCAGTTCCTGCGCGGCCTGGCGCAGCGCGACGCGGGACTGGCGGACCGGGCGTGGGCCCTGCTGGAGGGGCCGGATGGCGAGAACGGCGGCCATCTCGACTGGTACGACGAGATCCTGGCGCTGCTCGCGGATCGAGCGGCCGAGCCCGCGGAGCGGTGATGACAGTGCCTGGACACGGAGCTGCGCTTGCAGCCCGGCCGCGGCCGGGCGACCCGATCGAGAAGGTCCTGAGGCATGTCATACATCTCTGAGCTGCGCCAGGCAGTGGGGCACCGTCCGCTCGTGCTCGTCGGCACGGTGTTGATTCTCCAGCGCGACGGCGAGGTGCTGTTCCTCCAACGCAGCGACAACCTGCTGTGGTGCACACCCGGGGGGATGGTGGACCCGGGCGAGTCCGTGGAGGACGCCATCCGACGCGAGCTGCGCGAGGAGACCGGCCTGTCCGTCTCGGACCTGTGCCTGGTCGACGTGGCATCGGGGCCGGACCAGCACTACGTCTATCCGAACGGCGACGAAGTGCACAACGTCACCATCGTTTACTCGGGGGAGGCGGCGCCCGCAGAGCCCTGCGAACTCGACGGAGAAAGCCTGGCCGCGCGCTGGTACCCGGCCGTCGAGGCCGAGTTCCCGCCGCTGAGCCCACCGACGGCGGCGCTCTTCCGGCGGCCTCAGGTGCGGCACGCGCTCGGCTTGAGCCCGCAAGGGGTGGGTGCCGCATGACGGCATCAGTCTCGTGGCTGCGCTACGCGCGGAGGCAGCGGATCTCGGACCTTTGCGCCTTCGCCTCATTTGCATTGCCACCCAGGCGTGGATCGCGACTCGGCTTCGGGGCGCGCGGGAGTTTCTGGCTGCTCGGTCGCGGGGCTGGATCTCATGTCGACAACTCGTCAAGCATCCAGCGATCGATCGCGGGCTCGGGCCCCGCTTGCGCCAGCGACGTGGACCGTTATTCAGCGGCACCGGAGCCGATGTGCTGGCATTGTTCAAGCCATGGATTCTGGGCAGGTGCGATCCGAGCGGTTCAGAGACCCCGGAGGCAGGTTGTGGCAGTACGGCGGCCGTGTCCTGGTGCGATGCCCGAGCTGTGCGGGTTGCGCGACGGTGATCCGCCCGATCGTCGACGGGCGGTTGTACGTCGGCGATGCGAAGTTGGTCTGCACGGGCTGCGGTTATACGCGACAGCAGGCGGTGCGCGGCCAGTGGTTCGGCGACGCGTTCGACCCGATCGCCAAGCAGCCGCTGTGGTTGAAGGCCCCCTGCTGCGGTCGGACGCTGTGGGCGCTCAACGCCGAGCATCTCGCCGTGCTGGAGGGATACGTCGGTGCCGCCGTGTGCGAGCGCACAGCGGCACCGAGTGCGTACACGATGGTCGAGGTCCTTCCGCGCTGGATGAAGCTCGCCAAGCATCGCGGTGAAGTGCTGCGGGTCATCGACCGGCTCAAGCGGACCTTGCCAGTGTGAACCGGGAGCGCTCGATGGAGCCGCCGTCGGAGGCATACGTACGTCCGACAGAATGAAGGGGAGCTGTGGACGAGCCCACAGACTGGTCTGGGGTACGGGATCGGGTCGTCGCGGTGGCTCTGGCCGAAGCTCGGGCACGTAGGTGGCCGCCGTCTCAGGTGCCGGTCCTCTCGCCGGTCTTGAGTGCTGACGAGATCGCCGAGGCGGAGGCCCAGTTTGGTGTCGCGCTGCCCGAGGAGTATCGGTCGTTCCTCTCCCAGGTCGGAGCCGGCGGGCAAGGGCCGAAGATCCTGCTGACCACACTGCGTAAGATCGAAGGCAAGTGGGGTTGGTTCTCAGAGGACGATGAGCGTCACCCGTTCACGCCCGATACGAGTGGGCCGTTCATCGAGTCCCGGGACTGGGTCGATGCGCAGGTCGCGGCCCTCCGGGCGGCAGGTCGCGAGCCCACGGTCCGGGATGACGAAACCGACTATCTCGACGACTACCAGAGCGCTTTCGGCGAGGTGGACGGCGAGGAGCTGTGGTACCGGCAGCGCAGCCGGGGGGCGGTCTACATCAGCGACAACGGGTGCGGGATGACCGGTTGGCTGATCGTGGTCGGGCCCCATCGTGGTGAGGTTCGCGATCGGGATTGCGATCTCAATCCGCCGTTCGAGCCGTATTTTGATGCTCGCGGCGATAGGCATACCTTCCGAAGCTGGTACGTCGAGTGGCTTGAGCGGCGAGAGGCTGAGTTCGCCCAGGATCTTGCCTTGTCCTAGCTCGCAGGTGTGGCAACTCTGGGAATTGCTCGTGAGCCGCGAGGATTGTCAGCGGTGCAGGCGGGCGAGGTCGGCGGCGTACTCGGCTATCTTCGCGCGCAGGTCGGGTGGGTCGAGTACCTCGACGCCCCAGCCGAGTTTGAAGACCTCGCCGAGGGCGTGGATGGTGCTCTCCACCGGTATTTCGGCGCGGATCCAGCCTTCGTGGTCGGGGGCTGATGCGGTTTGCTCGACTGAGCGCAATACGGCTGAGGTGTACAGGTCGGCCATTCGGCGGACGGCTTCGGGGGAGAGGCGGACGGTTGCGGTGCCCTGGAACCTGTTCTGATCGAACTCGGCGAGGGAGGACTGCCAGTACTCTGCGAGGTCGAAGGCGGTTGGTCTGCGGAAAGCGGCTTGGTCAGGGTCCTCAGCTAGGTGCAGGATCTGGGATATGCGGTAGGTGCGGATCGAGCCGGAGGCGCGGGGGCCGGTGCTTGCTGCCACCAGGTACCAGATTCCTGCCTTGAGCACGATGCCCAGGGGATCGAGGGTGCGGTCCACTTCGCGCGGCTCGGCCCAGCGGCGGTAGCGGACTCGGAGGCGGCGCTCGTTCCAGACGGCGTCTGCGGCGGCGGTGAGGTGTGGGACGGGGTCGGCGTCGCGGTACCAGGCGGGGGCGTCGAGGTGGAATCGTTCTCTGATGCGGCCCGAGCGTTCGCGCAGGGGTGCGGGGAGCGCCGCGTCCAGCTTGAGTTGGGCGACGGTGAGGACGGAGCCGAGTCCGAGTTCGGCCGCGGGACCGGGCAGGCCGGCGAGGGAGAGGGCGTCGATCTCGTCGCCGTGTAGGCCGGTGAGGCGGGTCCGGTAGCCCTCGACCAGGGCGTATCCACCGGCGTGACCGGGCTCGCCGTAGACCGGGACGCCGGCGGCGGACAGGGATTCGACGTCGCGGTAGATCGTGCGTACCGAGACCTCGAGCGACTCGGCCAGTTCGCTCGCCGTCATCCGGCCGCGGTTTTGCAGGAGCAGTACCAGGGACAGCAGTCGGCTCGCGCGCATGGCGGCAAGTCTGCCGGGATCCACTGACACAGGTTGTCAGGATACCGGTGTTCTCCTTCTCGTATGCCTAACGTCCGTGTGGAGCGGGTGCTCCCGTTCGCCGCCTTCGTCACCTCACTCGGCAACAACGTGCAGCTCATCGCAGGGGCCTTGCTCGTGTTGCGGGCCGACCGGACCATGCTGTCGGTCGGCTGGCTCTTCATCGCGGTCGCGGCGCCGCAGGTGCTGCTCTCACCCGTGTTCGGCCGCTGGGCGGACCGCTTCGACCGGCGACGGCTGTGGATCGGCAGCGACTCGATCAGTGCGCTGGTCGCGCTGGCCCTGCCGATCTGGCTGCACTGCGGCGGGGCCCCGGCCGTCGGCGTGTACGCGGCGAATCTCGCCCTCGCGGCCGTCAGTGCCCTGTTCTACCCGGCCAGCGCCGCGCTGATCAAGGAGCGGGTGGCGCCCACGCGGCTACGGCACTTCAACGCGAACTACGAGATGGCCATGCAGGGCGGAATGCTGCTGTCGGCCACTGTCGGCGGCCTGTGCGTGCAGTCCTTCGGTGCGGTGCCGCTGCTGCTGGTGAACGCGGGCACGTTCGTCTTCTCAGCCGGGTGTGTCGCCCTGGTCGGACGGCGCCCTGCCACCCGGCCCGCCTCAGCCGACCGATCCGATCCGTCGAGGACCCGCTCATCCGGTTCGGGCCGGCCGCCGCGTCTGTTCTGGCTGATCCTGCTGTTCGCGCAGAGCAGCGTCGTCGTCACCATCTTCAATGCCCTGCTGCCGAAGCTGGTGCTCGGCGAGTTCCACCGCGGCGCCGGGATCTACGGGGCCGTCGACGCGGTCGGCAGCCTGGGCTTCCTCGCCGCCGGCTTCTGCTACCGGGTGCTGGGGCCGCGCATGGGCGATTTCGCGCTGGCGGCGTTCGGATTCCTGCTCTGCGATGTGATCTTCGTGATCGAACCCGACTTCGGCGTTCCCGGACTGTTCGTCATGGTGACGACCGGCGCCTTCGTGTTCGGACTCGCCCGGATCGCCGCGCGGAATCTGCTGATGTCCACGGTGGATCCGGCCCACACCGGCCGGGTCTTCGGCACCGCGAACGGGGCCGGGTTGGCCGCCACCATCGCGGCGATGCTGGTGGTGGCCGAACTGACCGACCACACCGACTGCCGTTACGGGTTCGCCGCCACCGCCGTCCTGAGCGGCTCGGCCGCGCTCGCCTGTGCCCTGCGTCTGTCCGGGCGGCGCGAAGCACGATCCACCCTCTTGCCGCATGCAGCTTAGGTTAGGCTAACCTAAGTCGCGTGAAAGCAACTGACACGGCTTCCGCGGGGCGACCCATGCCTGGACGCGGTCGATCCCTGACCGCCGACGGCGTGACCGTGGCGTACGACCGCACGGATGTCCTGCACGGGGCCTGCATCGCGCTGGCCCCGGGGCAGGTGACCGCGCTGGTCGGACCGAACGGAAGCGGCAAGTCCACCCTGCTGCGCACGCTCGCCCGACTCCAGCGCGCTCGCGCCGGGACCTTGGAGCTGGGGGCGAGCAGCGAGTTCGGTGCGATCGGAGCCGGAGCCGGAGCCGGAGCCGGAGCCGGGGCAGGAGACGGTGTCCGTTCGGGCGACGGCGACGGCGACAGCGATAGTGACGGCGACGGCGCGGGCGTCGGTGCGCAGGACGGGTTCGCGCTCGGGCCGCGCCAGTTCGCCCGACACGTCGCGCTTCTGACGCAGAGTCGGCCGACGCCCTCGGGGCTGACGGTCCGCGACGTCGTCGAGTTCGGGCGCTTTCCGTATCAGGGCCGGTGGGGGCGGCCGGACCCGGGCGCGCGCGCCGCGATCGAGCGGGCGATGGGGCTGACCGGCGTCACGTCGCTGGCCGGGCGCGGCGTGGATCAGCTCTCCGGCGGCCAACTTCAGCGCGTCTGGCTGGCCGGGTGCCTCGCCCAGGAGACCGGCGTCCTGCTGCTGGACGAGCCCACCACCTACCTCGATCTGCGCTACCAGGTCGAGCTGCTCGACCTGGTGCGCGACCTCGCGGACGAGCACGGCATCGCCGTCGGGGTGGTGCTGCACGACCTGGACCAGGCCGCCGCCCTCGCCGACCGGATCGTGCTGCTGCACGACGGACGCGTGGTGGCGGACGGCGCGCCCGGCGAGGTGCTCACCGCGGAGCGGCTCACGGCCGCCTACGGCATCCGCGTCGAGGTGGATGCCGACCCCGCCACCGGCCGCCCGCGCACGCGCGCCATCGGCCGGCACCACACGCGCGGCGAAGGCTGACGCGGCGAAGGCTGACGCGGCGCCACTCCGTACACACGGCCCGGAGCCGACCGGCATCAGCGCTCTTTCATCTCCACCCCATGACCTGCCGGACGACCCATCGATCACACCCAGAAGGGCTCCACCGTTCCATGAACCGCCTGATCCTGTCCGCAGCGGCCGCGGCCGCATCCCTGCTCGCCCTGTCCGCCTGCGGCTCCACGGACGTGGCCGCGGACACCGCCGCGTCGGCGTCCTCCTCGGCCGGACCGGTCACCCTCACCGACGCCACCGGCACCAAGGTGGTGCTCGAGCATCCCGCCACACGTGTGGTCTCCACCGAATGGGTCGTCACGGAGGATCTGATATCCCTCGGGGTCCAGCAGGTCGGCGCGGCCGATGTGGCGGACTACAAGGTCTACGACACCGACGTCCCGCTCACCGGCGACGTGACCGACATCGGCCTGCGCGGTGAGCCGAGCATGGACACGGTGGCCTCGCTCAGCCCCGACCTGATCATCGCGACGACCGATTTGACCGCCTCGGTCATCAAGCAGCTGCGGGCCATCGCCCCGACGCTGGTGGTCAACCCGGCCAACGGCGCCGACCAGATCGGTCAGATGACCACGGACCTCGACCTCATCGCCCAGGCCACCGGGCGCACCGCCCAGGCGGCGACGGTGGAGAAGACCTTTGAGACGACGCTCGCGACCGGCAAGAAGGCGCTCGCCGCAGCCGGGCTGGCCGGGACCAAGGTCGCCGTCGCCGACAGCTACACCGTCTCCAACCAGGTGACCGTCCGGCCGTACACCTCCACGTCGCTGTTCGGGGCCGTGGACAAGGAGCTCGGCCTCGTCGACGCCTGGGACGTGACCGGCGACAAGAGCTACGGGCTCGGCTCCACCGACGTCGAGGGGCTCACCAAGCTGGGCGACGTCCCGCTCGTCTACGAGAACAGCGGCGAGGACCCGTTCACCGTGGAACTGGCCGGCAACGCGGTGTGGAAGAACCTGCCGTTCGTCAAGGACGGCAAGGTCACCCGCCTGCCCGACGGCATCTGGCCCTTCGGCGGCCCCGGCTCGATGGACGCCTACATCGACGCCCTCGTCAATGCGCTGACGAAGTAGCCCGCCCCGATGACCGCGACCACGACCACGACCACGACCGCCGCGCCCGACCGCTGCCCCGCCCCGTCCCCGACCGGGCCGCCGGCCGCGCCGCCCGACCGCAGGGGCGCCGCGTGGCTGGTCGCGGTCATCCTGCTGGCGCTCGCCGCCTTCGCGCTCGCCGACATCGTCCAGGGCACCGCGCACGTCGGCGCGGCCGACGTGTGGAAGGCGCTGACCGGCCAGGGCACCACCACCGACACCTCGGTGGTGCTCGCCTCCCGGCTGCCGCGCATGGCCGCCGGGATCCTGGTCGGCGCCGCCCTCGGCATGTCGGGCTCCGCGCTGCAGGCCATCAGCCGCAACGTGCTGGCCTCCCCGGACACCCTCGCCGTGAACGCCGGCGCCTACCTGGCGCTGGGCCTGGTCACCGTCACCGGCGTCGCAGTGCCCTTCCTCGCCGGATCCGCGGCGGCCTTCGCGGGCGGCCTGGCCGCGTCAGCCCTCGTGCTCGCGCTCTCCGGGCTCGGCTCCGGGACCGTGCGCCTGGTCCTGGCCGGCAGTGCGCTGGCCATGGGGTTCGGGTCCGTCACCGACGCGTTGATCCTGCTGTTCCCCAACCGCACCGAGGGCCTCTACCAGTGGGGCCAGGGCGGCATCGCGCAGAACGGGTTCGCCGACGTCCGGCAGATGGCGCCGGTCGTGCTGGCCGGTCTGGTGGGTCTGTGCCTCATCGCCCGTCGGGTCGACGCGCTCGCCCTCGGCGACGACGCGGCACGCGGCCTGGGCGTCCCGGTACGCGGTACGCGCATCGTCGTGGTCATACTCACCTCGCTGCTCGCCGCGGCGGCCGTGTCCCTCGCCGGGCCGATCGGCTACGTCGGCCTGTGCGCCCCGGCCCTGGTACGCCCGCTGTCCACCCGGCTGCGCGCCTTCGCCCGGTCCCGCAACCGGGTGCCGATGTCCGGCCTCGTCGGGGCCGCACTCGTGCTCGGCTCCGACGTGCTGCTGCGCGCGGCGGTCGGCGCCGACCTGGGCGTGGCCGTACCCACCGGCACCGTCACCAGCCTGGTCGGCGCGGTCTTCCTCATCGTCATCGCCGTTCGGGCGCGCGAAGCCGGCGAGACGGCCGAGGCGGAGCGGCTGCGGATACCCGGCCGGATGACGTTCCTCGCCACGGTCGCGGTGCTCGCCTGCCTGCTCGTCGGTGTCCTGATCGCGGCGCTGCTGCTGGGTGACACCCCGCTGCTGTTGGGCGACGTCACGCACTGGATCGCGGGCACGGCGCCGCGCAGCATCTCCTTCATGCTCGACACCCGGGCGCCCAGGGTGCTCGCCGCGTTCCTGGCCGGTACGGCTCTCGCGCTGTCCGGCACCCTGGTCCAGGCCGTCACGAGCAACCCGCTCGCGGAACCCGGAATCCTCGGCGTTTCCGGCGGCGGCGCGGTCGGCGCGGTGGTGTTGACCACGTCCGTGTCGATGGCCACGACCTGGAGCCTGGCCGGCGCGGCCCTGATCGGCTCGGGCGTCGCCGCCGCGCTCGTCTTCGGACTCTGCGCCCAGGGCGGGTTCCGCAGCAACCGGCTCGTCCTGGTCGGCACCGGCGTCTCCGCGGCGAGCACCGCGCTGATCGGCCTGATCCTCGTGCTCGCCGACCCGTTCAATGCCACCAAGGCCCTGACATGGCTGTCGGGGTCCACCTACGGCAGGGCCTTCCCGGACGCGCTGCCGGTGGGCATCACCCTCGCGGTCGTCACCATTCTCGCCGTCGCGCACCGCCGCGAACTCGACCTGATCGCCCTGCACGAGGACCAGGCCCGCCTGTTCGGGCTGCGCCTCGGCCACGCCCGCCTCGGATTCCTCGCCGCCTCGGTCCTGCTCACCGCCACCGCCGTGGCCGCGGCCGGCACGATCGGCTTCGTCGGCCTGGTCGCCCCGCACACGGCCCGCAGCCTGGTAGGCCGTCGTCACGCGCGCGTCGTCCCCGTCGCCATGCTGCTCGGCGGCGTCCTGGTCACCACGGCCGACCTGGTCGGCCGGACCGTGATCGTGCCCCAGGAGATCGGCGCCGGCCTGGTCACCGCCGTCATCGGCACCCCGTACTTCGTGTACCTGCTGGTACGCACCGCGCGGCGCTGAGCGGGGTGCCGCCGGCGTCATCCGAGTGTCAGGGCGCTGGGCGCGGGGAAGGCTTCGACGGTGCCGGAACCGTAGTCGGCGAGGAGGACCTCGCCGTTCGCGGGGTCGATCCCGATGTCCCGGGGGAAGACGCCGACCGCTACCGTGCCGAGCGACGCCGGTCGATGCGCGAGGGCCGCCGCGGTGTCGATGACTGACACCGTCTGCGGCGCCGAGCTGCCGGTTTCGGCCACCAGACCGCGGTCGGAATCGCCGACCAGCGCGACCCGCCCGTCATCGGCCAAGGCCAATCCGACCGGTTCGGAGCCGACCCGGACCACTGCCCTCAGCGCGAGGTTCGGATCGCGCTCGAGGTCCGTCGTGGAGAAGGCGAGCAGCGCGTTGGACTGCAGCGCCGTCACCCACACCGTGCCGCCGTCCGGAGAGACTGCCACGCGGACGGGCTGGCATCCCGCGTTCGCATGCGACACGACGGCGCTGCTCCCTGCCGCTTTTTCGGCCTCGGCGGTGTTGACGACCCACAGCTGTCCGTGCGGGCCGTAGTCGCCGAGGGTCGTGGCGTACAGCAGTGTTCCGTCCGGTGAGAGAGCCATCCCGACGGCGCCGCTCGCCAGCGGCACGATGCCCAGCGCGACACCGGGTGAGGCGAACCCGTGTCGCAGCGCCGTGGACAGATCGAATACGCTCACGCCGCCGGTCGTCTCATCGCTGACGTACGCGTACCGGTCGTCCTTCGAGACCTCGACCTCGAACTGCCCGGCCCCGCCGTCCGAGAGCACCCCGGCCACCGGATCGCCGCGCCCGTCCTCGAGTGCTGCGACGTTCATCACCGCGGTCGCCGTGTATCCGGCCGCCAGAAGGAAACGTCCGTCGTGCGTCAGCGTCATCCCGAACGCGTCGTGCATCGAACCGGGCAGGGCGATCGTGCGGACCAGGCGCAGCGCGCCGGCGCCGACGGCCATGACCGCGATCTCGCCGCCGTTCTGGTGCGAGACGGACGCGAATGCCCATCGCCCGTCCGCGGTCGCGGTCAGCGCGGTCGGGCTCCCGGGCACTTGCGCCGTCACCGGCCGTATGGATGTCAGTGGGCTGCTTGCCGCCACCTGCGTGGAACAGGAGGCTGACAGCGGTGCGGTCGCCGGGCCGGACGAGGTGACGGGACGCGGCGTCGACGAGGTGCACCCGGAAGCCAGCACGATCAGCAGTCCCACCCCGAGTGCCCGGCGTCGGCAGGATCCGTACTTCGCGCGCCAGTCGGCCATGACGTCATCATCGGCTCAGACGTCTTCCGGCGAAAGAGTGCCCGCGCACACCGAGAACCCCTCCCGGTGCCCGGCTTTCGCCGGGTCCGAGAGGGGTTCGGGGTCTGCGCGCTGTGCGCGGGTTCTATCAGCTGTTGACGATGGTGGACACGATGTGCGCGGCCTGGTCCTCCCACTGCGCGTACAGGTAGCCGTCGAAGGAGCCCTGCACGTCCTGCGCCGCGGTGTGCAGCGACATGTTCTGGTAGCTCGAAGGCAGGTTCTTCAGGAACGCGGTGGCGGCGTAGTTCGGGTCCTCGAGCTGCGACGGGGAGCCCCAGCCACAGGACGGACGCTGCTGGAACAGGCCCAGCGAGTCGTGGTCGACCGCGACGTTCAGGTTCTGCAGCTTCGACTCCTGCATGGAGGTCGCCACGGCGATGGTGGCCGCGTAGGGCGACAGGTGCATGTTCTCAGTGGCCTGCACGATCTGGGTGGCGTTGGACCACTGCGAGGAGCTCAGCGAGATGTGGGACTGCGAACCCACGGTGCCGGTCGGCTCGAGCTGGGACAGGGTGGCCCCGGCGAACGGACTGGCGGCCTTGGTCTCGACCTGGGCCGCGGGCTGCGCGGGGGTGGTCGTGGTCTTGGCCGGGGTGGTGGTCTTGGCGGCCGGCTTGGCGGCGGGGGTGGTGGCCTTCGCCGCGGCGGGCTTGGCGGTGGCGGTGGCGGCGGCGGGCTTGGCC
>NZ_JAGSOG010000162.1 GCF_018139695.1 Actinospica durhamensis
GACGGGGGCGGCGCGGCCGGGGGCGCGACGGTCGGCGCGGGCGTGGAACGGGATCTGCGGGATCCCGTCACGGTGCTGACGTACCAGTCCCTGGCCGTCTTCGACGACGAACAGGGCGCTCGCGCGGCAAGGTCCGAGGAGCCCCTGCTCGGGCAGCTGCACGAGAACGGGCGGGCGCTGGTGGCCGCGATGCGTGCCGCCGGGCCGATCACGATCGTCCTCGACGAGTGCCACCATCTGCTCGAGGTCTGGGGCCGCCTGGTCGCCGAGCTGCTCGACGAGCTGAGCGGCGCGACGGTGCTGGGCCTGACCGCGACGCCGCCGGAGACGCTGACCCACGCGCAGGCGCAGTTGGTGGAGCGGCTCTTCGGCGCACCGTTGCGCGGCGCGAGCCTGCCCGCGGTGGTGCGGTCGGGCTATCTGGCCCCGTTCGCCGAACTCGCCTTTCTGACCGCGCCGACCACGGTGGAGGCCGACTACATCCGCGGTCTGGCCGAGCGCTTCGTCGAGTTCCGCAGCGACCTGATGGACCCGGCGTTCGCCTCGACCGGGTTCCTGGCCTGGTGCGACGCGCGGTTCGTCGAGCGCAGGCGTACGGACACCGGCACAATCCCCGGCGTGGGCACCGCCGAGGAGGAGGGCGCGAGCATGCCGTGGAGCGCGCTCGAACGGCAGGAGCCCGCGTTGGCCGCAGCCGCGCTGCGCATGCACGGCGCGGGCCTGCTCGCACTGCCGCCGGGCGCCCGGATCCGCGAGGAACACCGGCAGGAACCTTCCGCTGAGGACTGGGTGGCGCTGCTCGACGACTACGTCCGCAACTGCCTGAGCCGCTCGGCCGATCCCGGCGACGCCAAGGCCGTGGCCGCGATCCGCGCGGCGCTGCCCTCCATCGGCTATCGCCTCACCGCCCGGGGCGTACGCGCCGCGCCGTCGCCGGTGGACCGCGTCCTCGCGCGCAGCGAGGCCAAGACGGACGGCACGGTCGAGATCCTCGCGGCGGAGGCCGCGGACCTCGGCCCTTCGCTCAGGGCACTGATCCTGTGCGACTTCGAGACGGCGTCGGCCACGGTGTCGGCGAGCCTGGCCGGCGTGCTCGCGCCGCAGACCGGCGGGGCCGTGCGGGCGCTGCGCAGGCTCGTCGAGGACGAACGCGCCGCCGAGCTCGAACCGATGCTGGTGACCGGCCGCACGGTCGCGGGCGCGCCCGAGACCGCGGCCGCTTTCGCCCGGTGGGCGCGCGCCGAGGATCCCTCGCTCGCGCTGGAGGTGGAGGTGCGCGACGGGCTCGGATATCTGCGCGGGGCCTGGACTTCCAGGACCTGGGTGGCACTGGCCACGCGGTACTTCGAGTCGGGCCGCAGCCGGGTGCTGGTGGGTACCCGGGCGCTGCTGGGCGAGGGCTGGGACGCGCGCGGCGTCAACGTGGTCGTCGACCTGACCAGTGCGACGACGACCGGGTCCGTGGTGCAGATGCGCGGGCGCGGCCTGCGGCTGGACCCGGCCTGGCCGGAGAAGGTGACGAACAACTGGACCGTGGTGTGCCTGGCCGAGGGCCACCCCAAGGGCGCGGCGGACTGGAGCAGGTTCGTGCGCAAGCATGAGGGCCACCTGGCCGCCGCGTCCGGCGAGATCATCTCCGGCATCGGGCACGTGGACCCGGCCTTCTCGCCGTACGGGCCGCCCGAATCAGCCCGCTTCGCCGCCTCGAACGCGTCGATGCTGATCCGGGCCGGGCGACGCGCGGACACCCGGTTGGAGTGGGCGATCGGCGAGCCGTACACGGACGAGCTGATCCACACGATCCGGGTCCGGGCGAACCGATCCACGTCAACCTTGGCAACACAGAATGATCCATTAACTGATATCCGAGCCCGCACACTGCCCGGGCCGACCGGCGCGGTGGTGGGCTCGGCCGAACGCATGCGCCTTTGGCTCACGCCGGGCCGTGCGGCGCGCACGTTGGCCGAGGCGGCGGGCGAACCGCCGATCGCCTCGCTCGCCTACGCGATCGCGGACGCGCTCAGAGATTGCGGCCGCTCCGGCCTCGGCGCCGAGGCGGTCACCGCGGCCGTCGAGCCGGACGGGACATACCGGCTCCGGTTGAGCGGAGTCGAGCAGGCCACGTCCCTGGTCTTCGTCCAGGCGCTGGACGAACTGACCGGCCCGATCGCCGAGCCGCGCTGGCTGATGCCGCGCTTCCACCTGGCCGCCCTGCCCGTCGACCGCCGCGAGCGACGCGCCGTCGTGCGGGCCTGGCTGCTCGGCCGGGCCCCGCACAACGCCGTCGTCTACCACGCCGTACCCGCCGCCTTCGCGCGCGGCGCCCGGCGGCTCGAGGCCTTCGCGGCATCCTGGAACCGCTACGTCTCCCCCGGCCGCCCGGTCGCGGCGGCCACCGCGGAGGGTGAGGGAATCCTGGTCACCCACCGCGGTTCGAGCCCCCTGGCCGTGACCACGGCCCTGCGCGTCGGCTGGAGCTGAGGAGCGCAGGGCGTCGGCTGGAGCCGATCGCTCAGCTCAGCTCTGGCCGACTTCGCCGGCGACCGGGTCGAGCCGGAGGGCTTCGAGGTCGGCGATCAGGTCCCTGCGGGCCACCCGCTGCCACTCCCAGGCCGGCTCGGCCGCCCACTCCTCGTCCGGAAACATCACGCGCCGCGCGTCGTCCAGGCTCGTCGACTCCCGGCCCAACAGCTCACGGATCATCACGATGGCGGACAGGTGCGGAGTGGTGTGCTGCCGGAACAGCGCGGCGTTCACGGCCGACCGATCCGCGCCGACCTGCGCGCGGTAGCGCTCGATGTGCGGTTCCAGCCACGCGACGTAGGCCTCGTACTCACCCGCCGGCCTGCCGCCGACCGTGCCGAAGGTCGGCGCGAGTGCGGCGGCGAGCCGATGGAGGTACCACGAGTCGTTCTCCGGCTCTTCGGGGTATTCGGCCCGGAAGTGCTCCCACTCGGTCGCGAGCTTGAGGATGTCCGCGCGGCGCACCGGCCGCTGCGTCTGGTACTCCTCGGCGTGGGCGAAGGCGTCGCGCAGGACCTCGTAACGCAGGGTCGTGTGTTCGGCCAGCAGCATGGCGTCGTAGAGGTCCTTGCCCTGTGGATGCACGTCCGTGACCAGCCACATGACCTTCCAGGCCAGGGAGAGCTCCGGCGTCACCGCGAGCAGCACCGGGCCGCGGGCGTGCGGACCGCCCGTCCCGATTCCGTCCGCCGGCGGGATCGGCGTCGGCTCCGGGGGAATCAGCAGGTCCTCGTTGAAGACGAAGTCGAGCTGGACCGAGCCGCCGGGCAGCCCCTCGGCCTCCCAGGGCAGCAGCAGACGGCGGCCGGGCACGCGGTCATAGGTCCAGATGGCCTCACTGATCGCGTCCTTCGCCACGATCCGCACGCCGCCGGCGCCGCCGACCCGCTCGGCCGCCGCGGCCAAGGCCTCGAACATCTCCGCCGTACGCGGCTCGTCGACCTCCCAGGTGGTGGGCACCACGACGAAGTCCAGATCGCCGGGCTCCCGCGCGGCCTGCCCGTACCAGGCACGCAGCAGGACGCTGCCACGCAACACCAGCGAGTCCGCGTACGGGGACCGCGCGATCGCGGCCAGGATCGCGTCGATCGCCGCGCACCGCGCCGCGTACCAGCGCCGGCCCGTCCGCTCGTCCTCGAACTGCGGGTCCCCAGCCCGGTAGGCGCGGCGGTGGTGGTTGAGCGCGGGCTCGAACACGGAAGCCTGCGCCACACCCTGGCCGAGCACCGGGCGCAGCGTGGCCGGCAGGTCGAGCCTCGCCCGCTGCTCCTCGGTCAGCGGCACCTGCGGTACCGGCGGCGGCTTGGAGGTCTCCCTGCCGAACTGCTCCCACGTCGTGTCGTTCATTCCGGTCCCGCCCCTTCCTCGATCCACCCGTCGTCCACACTCGCGTCACTGTCGAAGACCACGAACTCGCGCTCGACCGACACGATCTCACCGCTCTCGCGCAGCGCCGCGCACAGGGCGTCCACCCGCTCGCCGGCCTCGTCGTTCCCGATACCGTGGCAGCGCTGGGTCACGAACCGCTCCTGTCCCCCGTCGCCGAGCACGCGCCGCGCGTTCCACGACACGTGCGCGCCGTGCGGGATCGCCACGTCCGCCAGCGTGCGCCAGTCGAAGCCCGGGGACAGTCGAACCTTGACATGATGCTCGAAGTACCCTTCCGGCCCCGATTCCTCGACCTGCGCCCGGTTTTGCGGCACCCCGGCCGTCCACGGCGAGGCCTCGATCTTCGTGCGGACCGGCGTGAACCCGGCGGCCTCAAGGCGCCGCTCCAGCGCGCCGGTACGCGCGTGCTGGTCGGCGAGGGTGCCCGATCCGGTGATCGTGAGCATCGGCTGGGACGGCACGCGACCACGGCCGAGCACGATGTGCGTCAGCTTCACGCCCTCGGCGCCCGCCGCCCACGTGCCCAGCCGGGCGAGTTCGGATTCGTCGCAGCGCACGGTCACATGCGACTCGAAATCGCCCGTGAACCCGCCTTCGACCCTTGAGGTGGACACGCGCCGATCATCGCAGCCGGGGCGCGGGAGCGGCAACGCAATTGGGCCGGGCCCGCCCGCCGACACGAGGTCGGCGGACGGGCCCGGATCGTGCGTACCCGCTCGGCCGGTCAGCCGGTCGTGATCGCGAAGATGTGCATGGCGGAGCTGTTGGACCCGACGGAGTTGCTAACGTCGGGGAGGGTGATCGAGGCGACCGTCTTGGACGAGTCGAGCGCGATCGTCGTGGCGTAGACGTACATGGTGATGTCCTGTGAACCGTCGGTGTCGCTGTTGCGGTAGGTCATGGTGGCCACCGCGGTCTCGCCGGTCCCGGGACCGCCCGCCCAGTCGCTGGACGAGAGGGTCTCGGTCACCGAGGTTCCGTCGGTGTAGGTGACGGTGATCGGCCCTGAGGTCGAGCCGTTGGTGGAGGACTCGAGCACACCGAGCTTGCTCGCTCCGCTCGTGCCCTCGACCAGCATCGTCTGTCCGGCGGCGAGGATGTTGTCGTTCGCGCAGGACGCGGCGTCGGGCCAGGTGTAGCTGAGCCCGTCGGCGCTGACGGTGCCGCCCGGGGTGATCCCCGCCGTGGCGAGGGCCTCGGACGAGTAGCTGTAGCCGTCGCCGTCGTAGTCGGCGCAGGACGTGGCGCTGTCGTCGGTGATGCCGATGTTGTCGTAGTAGTCGGCCGGGTCGGCGCTCGGGGTGATCGCCAGCTCGGGGCTGTCCGAGACGGCGCCCGCGTCGTCGACCACGGCGACCGAGGCGGGAGTGCCGGCCCACACGTGGAACTGGTCGGTGTTCCCGCTCGGCGACGGCACGGTGAAGGTGATCGCCGTGTCGCTCCAGCTGTCGACGGTGAACGTGGCGGAGTTGCCGGGGGCACCCCAGTTCGTGCCGTTGTCACCGAACTCCACGTAGCCGCTGCCCTGGCTCGCGCCGAAGCCCGAGCCTTGGATCGTCACCTGCTGGCCGGCCGCGGCCGTGGTGGTGCTGAGCGAGGTGACGACCGGTCCGGTCGGGGCCGCGGTCGAGGTGCCGAGGGAGAAGATGTGCTCCTGCCCGCTCCCCGCGCCATTCGGCAGGGTCACGCTGGTGAGCGTCTTGCTCGCGTCGACCGGCACCGCCGTGTAGAACACGTCCGTGCCCACCGCCTGCTGGCCGTTCTTGCAGTCCGGACAGTCGCGGTAGCTCATGCTGGCCGTGGTCGTGTTGCCGTACGACGGTGTGCCGTTCCCGCCGTTGAGCGTCCAGTCGCTCAGCCCGAGCCAGTACTGCGCCGTGCTCCCGTCTGAGTAGTGCAGCGTTATCGGTTCGGTGACCGGCCCGTCGGTGGCCGAGCCGAGGAACGCAAGGGTCTGCGTTCCGGCCGCCGCGTTCACCGTGACCGCCTGCCCGGCGGCGACGGTGTTGTCCGGGTTGCCGTCGGTCGGCAGCGGCCAGGAGAAGCTCACGCCGTTGACGGTGGTGTCCTGCCCGGCGGTGAAGCCGTCCGCGGCCAGAGCGTCCGCGGAGTAGCTGTAGCCGTCACCGTCGAAGTCGGCGGCCGACTCGTCGGTGCTGTCCGAGATGCCCACGTTGTCGAACGTCGAGAGCAGGCTGCCCGGTGTGGTGACCAGGATCGTCTGGCTCAGCGCCTGGGTGGCGCCGGTGCTCGCCGTGGTCACCGTGACCGGTGCCGAGTAAAAGTTCTGCGTCGTGTCGGTGCCCGCCGTGACCTTCAGATCGGCGGTCGCGGTGCCGTGCGGTGGTACCTCGATGGCGGCCGAGCTCGGCGAGATCGTGACGCCGGACGGCGCCGTGATCTTCACCGTGACGCGCTGCGGCTTGTCCGTGGCGTTGTCGGCGCCGACGGCGAGCGTGGCCGAGCCGCCGGGTGCGACGTCGGTGGTCTGGTTCGCCAGGTAGCCCACGGTCGCGTCGCTGCCCGCGGAGTAGGACGGCGGGGCGTCCTTGGCCGCAGTGCCCCAGCTGGTCGGCTTGGAGCTGAGCGTCCAGTCGAGCTGGGCGCCCTTGCTCAGAGCGCTGTAGCTGGTGGACAGCTGCTGGTCCGGCCGGCCGTTGATCTTCAACCCGGCGGCGTAGAACTCGTTCGCCGCGTTCGGGGCCGTGATGTCGATGTTCTTGCCGTCGGACAGCGAGATCTGCTCGTGCGCGAAGCCGGGGGTGCTCAGCAGGAGCGTGTCCGAGCCCGGGTTCTCCGGGTACAGGCCCAGCTCCTCCCAGATGAACTGGGAGCTCTCCGCGCCGAGGTCGTCGTTGTTGTCCAGGCCGCTCGGCCCGGGCAGGTAGACGCTGGTCTCGATGGTGTGCACGGCGTTCTGCGCCGCGGCGGGATCGCCGGCGTAGTAGAGGGCGTACTGCTCGCCGAGGTTGAACTCGTTGGCGATCTCGGCGTACATCCCGTTGCCGTTGGGCTGCGAGAGGTAGTTCTCCAGCTCCGGGATCACCTTCGAGTCGCCGCCGAGCAGGTTGAACAGCGCCGGGTAGTCGTTCGGCACGTCCCACAGGTACTCGTAGGCGTCGCCCTCGACGTAGTCCGGCTCGTTGTTCTGCTGGGTGGTCGGGGTGATGCCGGACTCGAACTGCCCGTTCTCGTACCGCGCGGTGAGCAGCCCGTTGCCCGGGTCGAAGGTGTTCTCCCAGTTGTTGGCGCGCTGCTCGAGCATCGCGGCGTCGCCGGTGTCGCCGAGCGAGGAGGCGAAGCTGGAGAGCGCCAGGTCCGCGGTGTCGTCCTCGAGCATGGTGGCGATCACGCCGTGGGCGTTGCAGCAGCCGTAGCTGCCGTCCTCGGGCAGGTAGCCGTACTTCTGCTCGAGGCCCTCGCCGGGGCGCGCGTCGTTGGTGGTGGTGGCCTCCTCGACCATGTCGGCCAGAGCCTGCTTGGTATCAAACCCCTGAGCGCCGAAGGCGTAGTAGTCCGCGATGATCGAGTCCTCCGGGTCTCCGACCATCACGTAGTCGTTGGCCTGCAGATAGCCCCACTGCTGCATTACGCCGTCCTCGGCGTAGTAGTTGACCTGGGACTGGGCCTGGTCGGAGGCTGCCGTTGGATCGAGCATCGCCTGGAGCTGGGCGAGGGAGTGGTAGATGTCCCAGCCGGAGTAGATGCCGTATTGGTCCTTCTGCCCGGCCGCGACCGTGTGCACCTTCTCGTCCGCGCCCATGAACTGGCCGTTGACGTCGCTGGTGACGTTGGGCTGGATGAAGTCCTTGTACAGCAGGCTGTAGAACTCCTGGGTCTTGGCGTAGGTGCCGCCGGAGACCTTGATCTTGCCGAGCAGCTGGTCCCAGGTCTTCTGGGTGGCGGCCTTGACCGCGCCGAAGTTCCAGCCCGGGTTCTCCGTCTGCCAGTTCAGCTGGGCGTCGGCGGTGCTGACGTAGGAGATGCCGACCTTGGCCTGGACCACCGGGTCGGTCGTGGTGTCGAAGGACACGTACACGGCCGACGGGCTGGTCTGCCCGGACTCGGTGATCACCTGCGAGGTGCTGAACGGCTGGTCGAAGACGATGTCGAAGTAGAGCGTGTAGAGCTGCGACTGGCCGTCGTTGACCGACTCGCCGCAGAAGTCCCCGGAGGTCACCGAGCCGCTGATCTCGTCGTCCCCGACGATCTGGGCGCTGTCCGCGGTGTCGGTGTTCTGGCTGCCCTGGAGCTTGATGTCGAAGCCCGAGGCCGTGGAGGACGGGAAGGTGAACCGGCCCATCGAGCTGTGGGTGGTGGCGGTGAACTCGGAGGTCACGGTGTTCGGCGCGGTGCCGCTCTGGGCCGAGTAGTAGCCGGCCTGGGCGACCTCGCCGGTGTGGGTGAACGGGGTGGTCACCTCGTTCGGGTCGGTCTTGGCCGGCAGCGCGCCGACGACGGGCAGGATCGGGACGTCGCCCGCCGCGCCGCAGCCGGGTCCGGAGACGTGGGTGAGGCTGTAGCCGTCCAGGGTGGTGTCGGTGTAGCCGTAGCCGCCGCCGGCGTTGTTGTTCGGCAGCGTGTCCGGCGACCACTGCACCATCCCGTAGGGCGACTCGGCGCCCGGGAAGGTGTTGCCGCCGCCGGTGGTCCAGGTGCGCGCGTCCACCAGGGACGCGAGATCCTGCACCGGCTGCCCGAGGGTGCCGGTGTTCTTCGCACCGGCGGGCAGCTTGCTCGCGGCGAGCGGCTTCTGGCAGTCGGAGAGCCGGCCGGTGGTGGTCACCGCGCAGGTGCCACCCGCCTTGCCGCTCCCCTTCGCCGCCGCGGCGGTGTTCGAGCTCGGGGATGTGCTGGTACTCGCGGTGGCACCGGCGCTCGGGGTGGCGCTGGAGCCGGGGTTCGGGGTACTCGCCTGGGCGAGACCGGTGAGCATGAGGGAGCTTGCCGCAGTCGCGACGATCAGGGCCGGCATGCGTCGCATGCGTGGCCGCCGTTCCCTAGCCAACGTTGGACCTCCTCAACAGATCCGACGGCGCCGTCGCCGCGGAGCGCCCAGGGGCCGTGGCGAGCCCGGCGTGTCCACGATGACAACGATGTCAGAAAATTTCATGGGAGATGCTGGCCCGTGCGCGCCCGTTCGTCAAGGGCGGCGCGAGGCGGAGTTCGAACGACCGCTGATATGCACTGATATGAGCACTGATGATCCCGCGGCCCTGTATCGAATAACCCGTAAGTACGTGTCTTACCACTCAGAATACGCCGAAGCGGGCCGCGCCCCCGGGCGCGACCCGCCTGTGACCTAGGGTTTAACGGCTCACACCTCGTCCGGCATCCACGGCTGGTGCCAGTTCACGTGCCCGTGGCCCAGCTTGTCCGCCGCCTTCTCCGGTCCCCAGCTGCCGCGCTCGTAGACGTGCAGCGGCGAGGGGGAGTCGATCAGCGGCTGCACGATCCGCCAGGACTCCTCGACGCTGTCCTCCCGGGCGAACAGCTGCGCGTCGCCGACCAGGGCGGCCTGCAGCAGCCGCTCGTAGGGCTCGAGCGGCTCGCCGAGCTCGCGGCCGAAGGTGGCGTCGAGGGTGAGCGGGGTCCAGTCGGCCGTCTGGTCGGCCTTCGCCGTCAACGCGATCCGCAGGCCCGGATCCGGGTCGATGCGCAGCACGACCTGGTTGCGCTCGGCCTCGCCGCCCTTGGGCAGGAAGGCCAGCTTCGGGGTCCGGTGCAGGTGCAGCCGCACCTCGGTCACCCGCTCGGCCAGGGCCTTGCCGGCCCGCAGGTATATCGGCACCCCGGCCCAGCGCCAGTTGTCGATCTCCAGGCGCAGCGCGGCGAACGTCTCGGTGTCCGAGTCGGGGGCGACGCCCGGCACGTCCAGGTAGCCCTGGTACTGCCCGCGCACGTAGTTCTTGGGATCGGCCGCGCGCACCGCCCGGAGCAGCTCGCCCTTCTTGTCCCGCAGGTCGTCCGCCCCGGCCCCGGCCGGCGGGTCCATCGCGACCAGGGCGAGGACCTGCAGCAGGTGGTTCTGCACCACGTCGCGCAGCGCGCCGACCGGGTCGTAGAACCGGCCGCGGTCCTCCACGCCGAAGTTCTCGGCCATGGTGATCTGTATCGCCGAGACGCTCTTGCGGTCCCACAGCTCGGCCAGCGCCAGGTTGGCGAAGCGCAGGTATTCGAGCTCGATGACCGGGGACTTGCCGAGGAAGTGGTCCACCCGCAGCAGCTGCTCCTCGGCCAGCACCGCGCGCAGCCGGGTGTTGAGGTCGCGCGCGGAGTCCAGGTCGTGCCCGAACGGCTTCTCCACCGCGACCCGCGCACCGTCGAGCAGCTTGTGCTCGCCCAGCTTCTCGACGATCGGGCCGAACAGCGACGGCGGCATCTGCAGGTAGTAGACCGTCCGCGCGTCCGGGCCGAGCTCCTCGGCCAGCTTGGCGTAGAGCGAGTCGTCGGTCACGTCGCCGGAGATGTAGGACAGGCGCTTGACGAAGCGGCCGAACACCTCGTCGTCGATCTTCTCCCCGGAGGCCGCGATCCCCTCCTTGGCGTGCTCGACCAAGTGGTCCAGGGTCCAGGAATCCGCCGCGACCCCGATGATCCGGCAGTCGAGCAGCCCCCGCTTCTCCAGCCGGTAGAGCGCCCGCAGCGTCATCTTGTGCGCGAGGTCACCGGTGATCCCGAAGTCGACCAGGGTGTTCGCGGCGGTGCCAGACTCCGTACTCGCCATGTCGTGCCTTCCGGTTGCTGCGGCAGATTTCGACTCGATGACCTCCGGCCACCTTACGGGGTGAGTGACGCGCAGGACGGCACGACGGTTCTGTACACGCTGCCGGGGGCCGGTGCGCACTCCGGCGCCGACGTGCCCGGCCCGCCTCACGCTTCCGCCTCACGCTTCCGGGTCCGCCTCGGACGGCAGCTCGGCGGACGGCAGCAGCACGGCGGTGCGGAGCCGGAACTGCGCGGGGCCGAAGGGATTGAACAACACGTCCACGCCGTCGGGGGCGGCTCGGGGCAGGTCGCCGCCCAGGATCCGCTCCCAGCCGACGACGAAGGGCAGCCGCTGCCTGTGCACTGCCGCGGTGACCACGGCCAGGCACGGTACGCCGTCCGGCGCCGGTCCGACCAGCGGCCACCCTTCGCCGTCGCAGCCGATGTCCAGCACGGAGTCGCGGATCGTACGCAGCAGCCGGTCCGCGAGGTCGGGGGTGACCGACCCGGCGGCGACCCGGCGCAGCAACGCGTCGATCGGGTCGGAGGGCGTGTGCTCGTCGGCCGGAACGTAGCCGGGGTTCGGTTCGAAGGGTCCGAGGCTTCCGTCGTCGCTCAGCCGCCAGCCACCGACCATCGCGTGCAGCGGGACCCTGGCCGCGGCGGTCGCAGCGGCCGACCATCCAGGGCTGGGCAGCACGAACCAGTCGCCCTGCCGGATCGCATCGGGCGGCAACCCGGGCACCAGGCGGTCGCGTCCGAGCGCGCCTGGGGCACCGGGCTTCGCCGAGCGTGCCTCGAGTTCCAGACGAGCCGGTCGATATCCGGCCTGCGCTGCCAGGGTGAGCCAGCGTTCGGCTTCGCCGGAGCGCGCCCGGCGCAGCAACAACATCGCCAGTTCGTACGCCGCCTCGGCCTCCCCCGTGTCCGCCAGGTCGCCGATCAGATACGCGGTGCCCGGGCCCCGCGTCATTCTGGACGCACCCGTGCGCAGCGTCCGTTCGAGGGTCTCGGCGGCGCGGCGCCACCAGTGTTCGGCCTGCGCCGGATCACCGTCCTCGGCGAAGAGGTTTCCCAGTCGACAGGCGGCGATCGGCATGCCCGCCTCCGCGGCCTGCTCCAGCCAGTGCTGCGCCTGCTGACGGTCGCCCCGCCCGAGGTAGGCCTGGCCGAGGGAGTAGGCCGAGCGCAGATTGCCGTTTCCGGCGGCGCGCCGCCACAGCGCGACGGCCTCGTCGTGTCGGCCCGCCTCGCGGGCGAGGTCTCCGAGCAGATCCTGCGCGATCGCGGCGGCCAGTCGATCGGACCGGGCCAGCACATCGTCGGTCACCCCCACCATGTTCGCCGCCGACGTCTCGGCGACGAGCCGCAGCAGCGCCTCGGCGTCGGGATCGCGGCGGTGCGCGAGCAGCGTGCACAGTCCCGCGGCCGCTGTCCAGTCGCCGGCGTCCATGCCGCGCCGGTACCAGTGTTCGGCCCGTTCCAGCTCCCCGAGCCGGAAATACAGCATGCCCAGATCGTTGTGGGCGAGGGGAAATCCGCGTTCGGCAGCCGTCGTATACAACCGCAGCGCCTCGGCGGTCTCGCCGGCCGCGTCCTTCTCCGCGGCCAGCATCCACGCCAGTTCGGCATCCCCGGCATAGGCGGCTGCTTCGAACGCCTTCCTGGCCTGCTTCTCGCGACCCCGCGCGGCCTGCCGAGCGCCGCGCTCACGCAGCACCGCCGCCTCCCGCGGAGTCTGTTCATCGGCGGCGGGGCGGCGCATGACGAAGCCGCCGTCGACGGACGAATGCGCCATGGGCATGGTCAGCGGCCACAGGGCTGACGACGCGTCGATCTGCTGCCACGCGGCGTACGACGCGCCTCGACGCCAATGGTCCGGAAAAATCTCCTCGACGCGCGGCGACCGTCCTCGGGCCGGTCCAGTCAGCGTGCGGAACGTGGTTTCCGCGGTCGCCGAGAGATTCCACGACACCCGCTCCGTAATCCCGCCACAACCGACGTCCGCGCGCAGCGTCCAGCGCACCGCCTGGGACGCGTCGGTGATCGGCGCGAGGACCAAGCGCCCGGTCTGCCACGGGGCCACCCGCAACGGAAACGGAAACGCCGACGAGCCGTCGACCGCGCCGAGGGCGCCGGTGTCCAGGTCCAATTCGAGGTCTGGTGGCGAGAGCGGCTCGAACGAGCGGGTGGAGCGGTGGACCGCGTCCAGGAAATCCGCACTGAACGGCGACAGGGCCCGCGGATGGATGAGGTTGACTCCGTCGGCTTCGAGGGGCGCCCGCCCGACCACCTCGAGCCCGATCCGCTCCACCACGACCTCGTGCTCCTCGGCGGCGACGGTCAGCACCACGTTGTGGCCGGACAGCGGGACCTGTGTCGCCCACGCCGCCGTCGCGGAGCCCGGGGCGACGACGACCCGCAGGTGGCTGCGCGTCGTCAGGCGCAGGGAGTACGGCCGATCCGCGCCACGGCCGCCTTCGGCTTCGACTTCGGCGACCCGGCGCAGCGGATCCACCATGGCGTGTACCGCGCCCAGCGCGCCCACCACCATGCGGTCGCGCAGGTCGGGCAGCACGGTGGTCATCTCGGCCCAGAATCCGTCGAAGTAGGCCGGGGAGTCACAGTGCGGAAAGACGATCATCGCGCCGTCACCGACGTCTTTCCGGCAGCGCGGCATGCCGACCCGCGGCGCGCAGGGCACGGCCGTCCAGATCGACCCGCACCGAACCGGAGCGCCGCCCGGAACGCCAGTCCAGCCATCCCACCCAGGTGACCAGGCCGGACTCGGTGGTGATCCTCAGATGTAAGGCTTCGGATTCGTCCAGCGCGACCTGGAACGGGAAGTCGCTCTCCCCCAGCGGGCGCACCTGCGGCGGCTTCGCGTCGAGCAGAACCTCGAAGCGGCGCCTGGGCACCTCGGCGGCGTGCCGGGTCAGCGTTCCCGAACGCGCCGCGCGGGAGAGCACCTCGACCCGCATTCCGGTCAGCAGGACGGGCTTCGGATAGGTCCCGGTGACGATCAGTTGGACGGTGTGGCCGCTGGCCGCGACGTCCTCGGGCTCGTCGCCGTCCTCGAACACGACGTAGTCCACGTTGCGCAGCGAGACATCGGTGGTGAACGGCTCGGCCACGTCCAACTCGTGTCGCGCCACCCGCTTGCCGACCAGCGTGCCGGCGGCGTCGCCGAGCCTGCGCCCCGCGGCGGCGACCGCCGCCGCGACGGCCGCACCGGCCCAGGCCAGCGCCTTGTCGGGGAGCAGCACGAGCAGTACGGCGAGAACGACGATCCCGGTACCGGCCACGGCTGCGATCCAGATCAGCCCTGCGCGGCCGATGCGCACGTCTCCCCCCGCGTCCTTCCCACGGACATGTGCCACTCCCTCCACCGTACCGGCGAATCAGAGATCTGACTACGACGCGGCGAGGCGCCGCAGCAGCCGGGGCTGGGTGACGGCCATGGCCAGGCAGATCGCGGCCATGGCGGACCAGAGCGCGGCCGGGGAGAAGGCGTCGAGCAGCGCGGTGCTCAGCGGCGGGGCGAGGACGGTGGCGAAACCCCAGCTCAGGCCGTACACGGCGAGGTAGCGGGCGGAGGTGCCGGGTGGGGCCAGGTCGCTGACGACGGCGAACGAACGGCCCATCAGCAGCAGGTTGCCGAGGGCGTAGAGCGCGGTGGGGCCGAGCAGCGCGGGCAGCGTGTGCGCGAGGGCGTATCCGGCCAGGCCGGCGGCCATCAGCAGGTATCCGGCGGCGAACGCGGCGCCGGGGGTGAGGTCGGCGAGGCGGCGCAGGCGCAGCGCGGGGCGGGCGAGCAGGAGCGTCACGGTCGAGGCCGTCATGAGCAGGCCGGCGGTGGCCGGGTCGAGCCCGTCGGCGGCGAGCGAGAGCGGCAGTGCGACCAGCATCAGCATAGAGACGAGGGCGAACACGGTGCCCGCGGCGGTCATCGTGAGCAGCGACCGGTCCCGCCAGGGTGAGTGTACGGGGGCTGATTGAGGCTGCGGCTGCTCCGACGGCGGCTGCGGCCGCGTGCGGTCCTCGGGGAGGGCGAGGCGGACGATCAGGGCGCAGGCGAGGCAGGACGCCGCGTCGACCACGAAGAGCCAGCGCAGGCTCGAGCGGCCGACGAGGTCGGCGACCAGGCCCGCGCCCATGTTGCCGACGGCGAGCGCGGTGGTGAGCAGCGCGTAGGCCGAGGCCCGGTCAGCCGGGGCGACGCCGTCGGCGATCATGGCCTGGCTGGGCGGTTCGTAGAGTTCGAACGCGAGTCCGAGCAGCACACAGCAGACCGCCGCGACGGCGAGATCGGGTGCGGCGGCGATGCCGAGTTGGGCGAGGGCGCAGCCGGCCAGCCCGACCACGATCGTACGGCGACGCCCCCAGCGGTCGGTGAGCCGTCCGCCGAGTAGCCGGCTCGGGATCGTGGCGAGGCCGAAAAGGCCGGAGATCGCCCCGGCCGCCGGCAGGCTCGCGCCGAGGTCCCGGTTGAGCAGCACGGTCAGGAACGCGAGCGAGAACGCGCCGAGCTGGTTGACCGCGCGCGCGGCGATCAGCAGCCGAAGACGGGCCGGCAGCCGGTGCCGCGTGGAGGCGAGCTCGGCCGATCGCGCACTCGCCAGTGCTGCCACGGTTTTCCGCCCCCCTTCGACGCGACGACTTCGGATTCACTGCTGCGTCAACGGCCGAGGCGCTCCGCGTCCAGACGGCCTGCGTCGGGGCCGAGCACGACGGTGGCGCAGAACTCGCGGACCAGCCGGTGCCAGGTCGTGGCGGCGCGGAGCATCGCGTGGCCGTCGTCGATGAGCTTGAGGTAGACCGCGTCCGCCACCGCGAGCGCGCGGGTCGCGTAGGCGATGGAGTGTTCGATCTCGGTGACCCGGTCCCGACGTCCGTGGGCGATCAGGACGGTCCGGCCGGCCAGCGCGTCCACCGGTTCGCCGAGCGGAAGCCAGGGCGCGAGCGCCGCGACCGCGCGGACCGTGGGATACGCGGCCGCGCGTACGGCCGTGCGTCCGCCGAGGCTGTGGCCGACGAGGATCACCGGCACCGGCCCGAGGCGCGCCTCGATCCGGGCCAGGGCGTCGAGCGCGTCGCGCACCGGATCCGGGGTGCGCGCCCCGTCCTCGTCGTTCCAGCCGCGGTACCGGTAGCGCAGCGCGAGCACCGGCATCGAGCGGTCGATGTGCGCGGTGCGGGCCAGCAGGCTCATCCGCAACGCGGCCAGGTTTCCGCGCCGCACCGGTGCGAGCGATTTCGCCTGCCCGCCGTGCAACAACAGCACGACCGCGACTGGCGCCGCGGCAGCCGCCGAATCGAGCCCGATGAGCCGGGGCCCGGCGTTGTTCGTCATGCGAATCCTTCGCCTGGTCCGCACGGTTGGATGGGCGTTGCCCGAGCCTATCCCCCTCCCGGGTGAATCCCGGACACCGCGGGCGTGTCGCCGCGCGGGGAACGCCGGACCGTCGGTCCGGGCGGCGGCCGGTGAGAAAAGCCGTTGACGTGGTGCGGCACGGCACGCTTGGCTCGGCGGATGCGCATCGTGGAGATGACCGCGCGTTTCGCGGCGGAGATGGCGGGCTGGCGATACCCGGAGCCGTATCAGTGTTATGACCTGGCTGGCGCGGACCCGGCCTACTTCACCGATCCGGCGAACGGCTTCCACGCGCTCGTCGACGAGGACGGGGCGCTGCTCGGGTTCCGCTCGTTCGGCGCGGACGGGCAGGTCCCCGGGGGCGCGTACGACGGTGCGGCGCTGGACACCGGGGGCGGGCTGCGTCCCGAACTGACCGGGCGCGGGCTGGGGCGGGAGGCGATCGCGACCGGGCTGGCCTTCAGCAGGCGGCTGCACCGGCCCGATGCGTTCCGGGTGACCGTCGCGGCGTTCAACACCCGCGCGCTGCACGTCGTCGAGTCCCTGGGCTTCGCTCCCACGGACACGTTCCGCGCCACGGCCGACGGAGCCGAGTACCGGATCCTGCTGCTGCGCTGACGACGCGACCGGTCAGGCGACGCCCGCGACGGCGGCGGCCGCGCCGGCCGCCGCGACGGCAGTCAGTGCCCTGACTCGTGGCACGAGTTCCTCGCCCACCCGCAGCGCCTCCTCAAGGTGCGGATATCCGGACAACACGAACTCGTCGATACCCAGGGCACGGTACTCGGCGAGGCGTTCGGCGACGGTGTCATGCGAGCCGACCAGGGCCGTGCCCGCGCCCTCGCGGACGAGGCCGATGCCGGCCCACAGGTTGGGCGCGACCTCCAAGGCGGCGGCGTCGGCGGTGCCGCCGTGGTGCAGCGCGGCCATCCGGGCCTGGCCGACCGAGTCCATCGCGGCGAAACGCCGCTGACTGGCCCGGACCGCGGCGGGGTCGAGGGCGGCCAGGATCCGCTCGGCCTCGGCCCAGGCCTCGGCGTCGGTGTCGCGCGTGATCACGTGCAGGCGCAGCCCGAATCGCAGGACACGTCCATGCACGGCCGCCAGGGTCCTGACGCGCTCGATCCGCTCGGCGATCGCGGCGGGCGGCTCGCCCCACAGCAGCTGCACATCCGCCTGCGTCGCCGCGACCCGTTCGGCCGCCGGGCTGGCGCCGCCGAAGTAGAGCGGGACGGGGTGGTGCACGGCCGGATCCACCAGCTGCGCGCCCTCCAGCGGTGCCGAACCGGCCGGCGCGTGCCCGTCGACGCCTCCGTCGAAGTGCTCGTCGACGCGCTCGCCGGCCAGCAGAGCGCGCACGGCCGCCATGATCCGGGCGGTCCGCAGGTAGCGCTCGTCATGCGGAAGGTGGTCGCCGTACGCACGCTGTTCCGCCGAGTCCCCGCCGGTGACCACGTTCAGCCGCAGGCGTCCGCCGGCGAACCTGCGGAACGCGTCGGCCTGCTGCGCGATGAGCGTCGGGCTGGCCAGTCCGGCGCGGAAGGCCACCAGGAAACCGATCCGGCTGGTGTGCTGGGTCAGCGCCGAGGTGAGGATCCACGGGTCCACGCAGCCGAGTCCGACCGGCGTCAGCAGTGCGCCGAATCCGGCCAGCTCCGCGGCGCGCGCGACCTGGCCCAGGTAGGCGATGTCCGCGGGCCGGCGGGTGGCCGCGGCGGTACGGCCCTGCACGGCGGTGACCCCGCCCGGGTCGCGGCCGTCGCCGCCGGTCGGCAGGAACCAGTGGAACTCCGGCCCGGCGGACGCGGTAGACGCGGTTGACGAGGTTGACGCGCCGGTCAGATCCGTCGTCATGCAGACTCCTTCTCGGGCCCGGCGGACGCGGGGGACGCGCCGGAACGGCCGGGGGCGCCGGTGCGCGCCACGACGGCCACGATGCGGCTGTCGCGCAGGACCGGGATCCAGCCCTGCTCGCGGGGCAGCCGTTCTTCGACCTCTGCCACGTTCTCGCCGACGCCGGCGGACTGCGGCAGCGGTTGGACGTGGGCTGCGATGGGCTCGTCGTCCGGCAGCCCGCGCAGCGCCGCGAACGGCAGCACACCGGCCACGTCGCCGACCGCCCACGACTCGCTCCCGCCGTCGCGCAAGTCGAGCACGACCAGCGCGAGACCGTCCGCGCCGTCACCGCCCCCCGCGCTGTCAGAGAGACGCGCGCGGGCCTCGGCCGCCGTGGCACGCTGCGGGATCGCGAGCGCGGGACCGGCCGCGGCCGCCCGGTCGGCGAAGGCCGGCCGGCCGCTCCCGTCGCCGTCCCGGAAACCCATGGCCAGCAACCAGTCCTCGTTGAAGTACCGGGACAGGTAGCCGCGGCCGGAGTCGGGCGCGATCACGACCACGAGGTCGTCGGGCGAGGCGTCCCTGGCCACGCGCAGGGCGGCGGCGACGGCGGTGCCGGAGGAGCCGCCCACCAGCAGGCCCTCCTCGCGGGCGAGCCGGTGCATGACCTCGATCGACTCGCGGTCCTCGATCCGCTCGATCCGGTCCACCACGGCCTCGTCGTACGACAGGGGCCAGACATCCCGCGCGGTCTCCGGGTGCACGTAGTGGCCGATGGCCTCGACCGCGTACGGGCTTCCGTCGCCGCCGCCGTACACGGAGGTGCGCGGATCCGCGCCCACGACGCGGACCGAGCCGTCGCTGACCTTCTTCAGGTACGTGCCGGTCCCGCTGATCGTGCCGCCGGTACCGATGCCCGCGACGAAGTGGGTGATCCGGCCCTGCGTCTGCTGCCAGATCTCGGGGCCGGTGCCGACGACGTGGGCGTGCGGGTTGGCCGGGTTGTCGTACTGATCCGCCAGCCACCCGCCCGGAGTCCGGTCACTGATACCGCGGGCCAGGTTGCGCACCTGCTCCGGGTGCTCGGCGGGCCGGGTCGCGGGGGTGAGGATCACCTGCGCGCCGTACGCCCGCAGCACGGCGACCTTGTCCGGGCTGGTCTTGTCCGGCAGCACCACGACGCACCGGTATCCGCGCTGCGCCGCGACGATGGCCAGGCCGATGCCGGTGTTCCCGGACGTCCCCTCCACGATCGTGCCGCCGGGCCGCAGCGCGCCGGACTCCTCGGCCGCGAGCACCATGGCGAGGGCGGCGCGGTCCTTCACGCTCATCCCGGGATTGAGGAACTCGGCCTTGAGGTAGATCGGCGCGGGCAGGCCGGCACCGAGCCGGGCCAGCCGGATCAGCGGCGTGCGGCCGATCGCGTCGAGGACGGACTCGTGGCGGGGCAGGTGAGCTGTCACCCCGCGATCCTCTCGCGGATCAGTCATGCGCCGCGCGCGTCAGGACGGTGAACGTCGTGGTACGGCGGATCTCGAAGCCGAGCGCGCGGTAGAGCCGGATCGCGTTCTCGTTCGAGGCGATGGTGTGCAAAAACGGCCGGTCCCCGCGCTCCACGATGCCCGCCGCCACGGCCCGCACCAGCCGCCCGGCCAGGCCCTGGCCGCGGTACTCGGGCGCGGTGCACACGGCGCTGATCTCGGTCCAGCCGGGCGGACGCAGGCGTTCCCCGGCCATGGCGACGAGGGCGCCGTCGCGCCGGATGCCGAGGTAGGTGCCCAGTTCCACCGTGCGGACGCGGAACGGGCCGGGCTCGGTGCGCGCGATCAGCTCGAGGATCTCGGGCACGTCGGCCGCCCCGAGCACGACCGCCTCGTCGTCGTGGCGCGGGTCGAGGTCGGTCCCGACCATCTGCACGCCCTCGGCGCTGAACAGCGGCCGCCAGTTCTCCGGCCACCGCGTGACGCCGGGAAGCGCGAGGTCCTCCTCGGGCCCGAGCAGCGCGGCCAGGTCCGCCCAGGCCGAGAAGTCGTCGGGGTCGTCGAGCGCGGTGAACGCGGCGACGTCGGGGTGGTAGCGCACCGCACCGCCGCGGCGCTGCGCGAAACGGGCGTGGGCCCCGGCGAGCGAGGCGCGGACCGCGTCGTCGAGCACGTGGTCGGTGACCGGGGCTTGGGGCGCGGGCTCGGGGCCGGTGGTCGGAAG
>NZ_JAGSOG010000163.1 GCF_018139695.1 Actinospica durhamensis
CAACCTCGGCCTCACCCGCACCAACGGACGCTGGAACCTGCCGACACCAGCATGAACAGGCCAGTGGCGGGCCGGCTACGCCGACCCGCCACATCAGACCACGAAGATCTTCATCGGACTTCTAGCGCCTGCCCCAGTGTGTTGAGCTGCACCTCGTCCAGCTGTCATGTCGCCCCGCCCGGGCCCCTGGACCTCAGCGCCTCGATCCCGCCGACCTGCCACGCGCGCTTCCACTCGTTGACCGATTTGCGGGTCACCGCAAGGCCCCTCGCGATCTCGTCGACGTCTACCCCGCTCTCGAACAACTCGGCCGCTGCGAACCGCAGCGCTTCTCGGTCGGCCCTGGCCTTCATGGTCAGTCCGCCTCGATCTGAATACCTCACGGGGCGAGCATGCTGCTACCACCCACCAGACGCCAGAGTGGCGGGGTATTGGGAAACCCCAGCCTTTCAATCTCAGTAGCTAACCTCGGATATTGAGCTCACATCGCGGATCTGACGTTGTGTTGGCGAATTGTACCCGCCACCCGCGATGATCGATTTCCTAGAATGGATCGCGCTGGTTGTGCGGGCACCTTTCAGGTGAGGACGCGTGCCAGCTGGGACTGCATGCTCAGACTCGAGACGTCGGGAACTGGCTTGGGCAGGCGCGATGATCGGCTATCCGCAACTCCTTAGCCTCGACGAGCACCTGGACTTGCCTCGGCTGAACCTGAATCGCCGTGCGTCATGGTCCTGCACATTTCCAGCGCACCTAGTCGCCCGTCAGAGCATTCTGAAGGTGGAGCAGACCTGGCCCTGGGTGACGGCGTCGCCCCGGCCTGGGAACGCCTCGGAGTCATCCTCCGCCGGCCTGAACAAACGTACCGACCGGAAAGGAGGAGAAGCCAGCAGGTCAACCGGGCGTCAGCCGCGCCGCCGCGGCCGGGCCGCACTCCAGCCCACATGCCGCGAGGACAACGCCGCGAACCGGGCCCAACGCCAGCCAACCGAAGCAGTAAGTCAAGTTATTACTATAGCAGCAGGATCGCAGCTAACCGGAACATGCCCCCCTCGGGCCCGCGATCCGTGGGACTTTTCAGGGACTTTCCGAGCTGTCAGAGGGATATTCAAGGGACTTTCCACTGAACAGATTGGAAAGCTGTTGAAATATCAGAAAGATAATAACGCGCAGGTCAACGCCATTGAGACCGGCTCCGAGCGCGGTGACCTGCACGTCCCACTACGCAGCCTCCCTATACAGGTACTTCATGGTGGACATCTCCTCACCGGCGGCGCGTCCCTCGCCCCGCTCACCCTGTAGTCGGAGCCGACGCGGCGTTCTCGACATCCTCCGCGAACTATTCCGCGAGAAATTTTCCCGCGACGTGGGCCGCGCGCGGCCGACCGGCGGGGCCCCAGGCGCGGCGTGCCGCCCGCGACGAGTCCACCACCCGTCCACCCACATCCACTCGTGATCACGTGCGCGGAACAGGAGCCACGTCGCATGATCGCTTCCGTGTGGCGGACGGCGGGCTGCTGACGCCGGTCGGTGACAAGGACATCTTCGGCCTCCAAGACGTGCTGCCTCTCGCGCACACGGCGAAAGTCGGCCGATCCGGCGAGGACGCTCTCAATGCCGTGGACGGCAAGCTCGACACCGCGACCCTACGAGAGCTGGACAGCAGGGTTCAGGGGCAGAGACTTCGGTCCCCCGTCCGTGGCCGGCCTCTGGCTGCAGAGTGTCGGCTTGAGTTGGCCAGCAGAGGCAGGAGAAGATCGCCTTACGCCACAATACATATCAAATCGACCTCTCGTGAGCGAGTGGGCCGAGACAGCGATGTGAGGGAGTCACCCATGCGTGCCGACATCGTCCCTGGCGCCGTCTTCCCCGACTACGAACTGACCGCGCACGACAGGTCACGACAGCGGCTGAGCGAGTTGCAGGGGATCGATCCGATGATCCTCCTACTCTCCCGGGGGCATTTCTGCCCGAAGGACCATCAGCAGCACCTGCAGCTGGCGGCCCACTATTCGGAGATCGCCGTCTCCTATACCAAGATCGTCACCATCGCCACCGACAACAACTTCGTGCTCAACGAGTTCCGGGGCTCCGTCGGGGCGCAGTGGACCTTCCTGTCCGACATCGGCCGGAAGGTTCAGCAGGATCTAGACATCCAGGAGTACACCGACCCCGACCACGATCCGATGATCCCGCACACGCTCGTGCTCAAGCCGGGCCTGGTCGTACACCGGATCTACAACGGCTACTGGTACTGGGGCCGCCCCTCGATCGAGGACCTTCGCCGCGATCTGCGGGAGGTGTTCCAGCAGGTCCGCCCGGACTGGGATCCGAGCCGGCCCGAACTGCGCGCCGCATGGGACGCGGGCGACCGGACGAACCACTACCCCTACAGCTGATCGAGGCATGCGCACCACGCCGCCCGCGCTCAACCCTCAAGAACCGTCGCCGCCGAGTCGGCGCACCTGCGCGAGCATGGCCTCCTCCTTCACTGCATCTCCGAGTTCTCGATAGAGGTCCGCAGCCGCCTGATACGCGCGCATCGCATCATGGGGCAGGCCGGCTGCTTCGAGCGCCACGGCCATCGCGGTCGCGGCGCTCGCCGCGTCTTCGGCTTCGCCCAGTGATCTGCTGACCTCCCAATCCTGCCGGTGCGCATCGGCGGCCTCTGCGTACCGGCCGGCCGCGCTCAGCGCGGTACCGAGGTTGTCCAGGGCACCTGCTTGCTTGAACTTGTCGCCGACCGAGCCGTGGAACTCGGCCGCGCGCCGATGCATGTCCGCAGCCTCGGCGGGTTGCCCGGCGGCCATGAGATCCAGGCCCAGATCGTCGAGTGCCACCGCTTCCGAGCGGCGGTCTCCCAGTGAGCCGAGGACCTCGGCGGCTTGGCGATGGCAGGCGGCAGCGGCGGCGGCATCGCCCAGATCGCGCAGTGCGATACCGAGGTTGCTCCGGGCGCGGGCTTGGCCGAGGTCATCACCGAGCCTCTCGTTGAGCTCGAGATCACGCCTGTGGTACTCGGCGGCCTGCTCGAACCGCCCCGCGCGCACCATGAGCTGACCGAGGCTGTTGAGCGCGAGGCTCTGCCCCGCTTCGTCGCCGATCTCGACCAGGATCCGCATCTCGCGCTCGTGAACCTCTAGAGCCTTCGGGATCTCACCCCGTGCTCGAAGGACCGTCCCCAAGCCGTTGAGGCCCGCGGCGACCAGTTGAGCGATGCCCAGCGACTCGAACACGCCGATGGCCTGTCTGAACGCGTCGATCGCTTCATCGAACCTGCGCAGGTTGCGCAACGCCTGCCCGAGGCCGTTCAAGGCGATTCCGTAGAGCCTTGCGGCATCCAGCGACTGAAAGACATCGGCTGCGTCACGATACGCGCGGGCCGCTGCCGCGTCGTCACCGTGACGGAAGTAGGCGATTCCCAGGTTGTTGATGATCCGGGCCTTGACAAGCGCGTCGTCCGCCACCGCTGCCGCCTGAGCGCCCACGTCGATGGCGTCCTTCAGCCGGTGCGTCGTGGTGAGGTAGACCGCGAGCACGAGCGCGAGTTCGACCGCGTATCGCCGCTCACCGGACGCGATGGACATCGCGCCCGCGCTCACCAGATTGGAATGTTCGGCATCGGCCCAGGTCAAGGCCTGCGTACGGTCTTCGAACGAAGACTCGGCGGTCGGGGCGCCGCGCATAGTCCGATCCAGGTCACGTGCGCGGTCCAGATAGTGTTCAAGCAGCCGAACGCGCGCCGCGTCCCGTTCACCCGGCTCTTCAGGCTGCTCGGCTGCGAAGAGCCGCAGCAGGTCATGCATCGACCAGCGCTCCGCCGCGCCGGCGGTGACCATCACGAGGTGTGCATCGAGCAGGTCGCGCAGTGTCCGCCGGGTCTGGTCGTTCGCCGCGTCATCGAGTTGGGCGGCGCTTTCAGACGACAGGTCGTTGCCCGGATTCAGTGAAAGCAGTCGGAACAACCGTGCCTGCGCTGCGCTGAGCCTGCGGTAGGACAGGTGGAAGGCCGCCCGCACGTCACGGTCGTCGACCTGGAGTTCATCGAGCCTTCGGTGCTCCTCGGCGAATTCGGCCTCGAAGTCCCCGAGCGGGAGGCCGGGTTCCCGGATGAGCACCGCCGCGACGATCCTCAGCGCGAGCGGCAGGTATCCGGCCAACCTGACGATCGTGGACGCGCTGTCGGCATCGGCCTGGACTCTGCCGTCGGAGGGGCGGGAGTGGCGCACGGAACGGTCGACGAGTTCCACGGCGTCCGACGGCTTGAGCGTGTTCAGCTCGATCAACTGCGCGTCGAGTACCGCCATCGTGTTGCGCGAGGTGACGAGGAATCCGGTTCTCTCGTCCGGAGGGAGGAGCGGCCTGACTTGATCGGGCGACGAGGCGTTGTCGAGAATCACCAGCAGCCGCTTTCCTTCGGCCGCATACCGATCGAGGATCGAGAAGTACAGTGCGGAGAGGAACTGTCGGTCTCCCACGATGTGCTCGGGCGGCACCTGCAATGCTCGCAGGAATCCGTAGAGCACCGCGTCCGCCGTCAGCCGGGAGGCCTCGTCGTATCCGAACAGGTCCGCGTAGAGAACGCCTCCCGGAAAGTAGCCGCGCTCGAGTGCCCGCCGCGCGCACTGGATCGCGAGCTCGGTTTTCCCGACGCCCGGCATTCCCGTGATCATGGCCACGGGCACCGGGCCCTCGGATTCCTCGTCCGCGGCCCAGAGGCCGAGGAGCGCGGTGGCCTCGGCTTCGCGCCCGACGAACGTCGGGCTCCGCCGGGGAAGCCCGGTGCGCGCCGGCTGCAGTTGCGGCTGCAGGTTCACCGTGATGTACCGCCCCTGAATGACGGTACCGAAGAAGGTCCCGCCGGTGATGACGGCATCAGCGGTATAGGACGACTCCGGGCCTGGTTCGACGTTCACGGTGACCACCTTCGCCTGAAACAACCGATCCGAAACTGATCAGCCTGCGCATATAACATAGAGATCGACGAGTGCGAACACTGCACCGAGACCGCACCCGCATCGCGAGCGGACTCGGGTCATCCCGCTATCACTCTCGACAACGGTCTCGCATCGAGTTCGGTTCCGCAGCCGTTTCGCCTCCAGACCCCCGACACCGTCATATCGATCTTTCACTTGACTAGTTCCCTGGAACGCAGGGCAGAATAGTGTAGAGAACACGATGATCTCGGCCGGAGGTGCTCTGCTTTGGATCCTGTGAGCATCTCATTGTTGCTGGCAGTGGCCGGAGGCGCCGCGGGCGCGATGGGCGAACAGCTGTGGCAGGCACTGTGTTCGCTGGTACGCCGCCACCCGCACCAGACAGGCTCCGCCCTCGTCGATGAGGACACCGGGCCTGAGCCACCCGAACTGGCCGTCTACGACGGTGAACGTGAGCTGACGGCGCTCAGCCACAATCCGCTCGACCGTGCCGCGGCGCAGGCGCTCGCCGAGGGGCTACGGGTCCTCGCAGACTCCGACCCGGACTTTCGAGCTCAGCTCGGGGCGTGGCACACTCGCGCGTTGCAGCTCTACCCGAACGTGAATACGGGTGGCACGTACGTCATTTCCGGCGGCGTCTTCCATCAGCCGGTCATCCAGGCGGAAAACGCGACGGTGACGTTCAACTCCCCCGCTCCGCAGCCGCCGCCCGCGCCGGAAGATCCGGACGATCGCGCGCCTCGCGGCCGCGGATGAGCCTCCATCTGAACATCAGAGCTTTTCCCGCGACTCGGCTGCCACGAGGCTGATCGCACGACGGTCGCGCGCAGCCGCCTCGCCCCGAACCGCCTACTTCGCTACGCTCGGAAAACAGAGTACGTACTTATACGTCATCCGGGGGCGGGTAGATGTCGATCGTTCTTCCGTCGGAGTTGGCCTGGGTGCTCAACATGCTCGGGTTCACCTGGCCGAACATCGATGAGGACCAGATGCGGGACGGGGCGTCTCGGCTGCGGACGCTGGCTGGGGAGTTGAACGACAAGCACGGCGGGACGGCGTCGCAGATCTCGTCGATGTTGGCGAACAACTCCTCCGAGGCGATGCGGGAGTTCGGGGTCTTCTGGCAGAAGCTCTCCGGCAAGCATCTGCCGGACGTGATCAAGGGGCTCGACCTTTTGGCGGAGGCGCTGGAGGTGGGGGCGGAGGTGATCGTGGGCATGAAGACGGCCTGCATCGTGCAGATCGGGGTGTTGGCCGGGGAGATCCTGGCTGATCAGGCGGCGGCCGCGGTGACGTTCGGGGCGGCGGAGGCCGCGATCCCGGAGGAGGTCGCGGTCACGGACGGGATCTTGGACGAGATCGTGGCCCAGGCCAAGAAGCAGGTCGTGGGCTACGTCGAGCAGGTGCTGCTCGGGCCGCTGTTCGACGCGGCCAAGAGTGCGGCCGAGAACATCGCCACCCAGCTGGTCGGGGACGCGCTCGGGGTCCAGTCCGGCTTCTCGCTCTCCGCGGTCGGCTCCGCGGCGAAGTCGGGGGCCGAGACGGGGCTTGAGGGCATCAAGAACATGGCCACCGACCCAGGCGGGGCGATCAACCAGGCCTTCAGCATGCCGCCCATGGGCCAGGGCGGGCACGGGAGCTCGTCGTCCGCGGGAGAGGAGTAGCCCCCACATGTCAGATGGCGACATCAGTGTCAGCACCGACGACATCCGCTCGGCGGTGCCCGGTCTGATGGACCTCGCGCAGACCCTTCAGCAGGCGGGGAGCACGCTCAAGGAGATCAGCGCCTCGGTGAAGGCGTCGATGTCCGGGGACTCCTCCGGCGCCACCAAGGCGATCAGCGAGGGGGCGGAGGACGTGACCGGGGCGGTGGGTGACGGCCTGTCGGAGGGTGCCCGGGTGATGGAGGGCGCCGGCACGCGGTTACACGACTACGCCGGCAGCCTCGACTCCACCGAGGGGGACATCACCGACCACTTCAACGGGATCCACTCGGAGTCCGAGGACGACTTCGGGCACGACGGCTCCGGTGGCGGCAGAGGCAGGCCGGGCTCGGACGACGATCCCGGGCTGGATCCGGAGAAGAACAAGGAAGCCACACCCACCTCGCTGTGCACCAAGGCCGGCGAACCGGTCGACGTGGTCTCCGGTCAGCTCATCATGCCGACGATCGACCTGGAACTGGACGCGCTGCTGCCACTTCAGCTCTACCGCGTCTACTGCTCCCAGTACCGCGACGGGAGCTGGTTCGGCGCGTCCTACGCCTCCACGCTCGACCAGCACGTCTCGCTCACGGCTGACGGCTTGAGGTACTGCGATGAGGACGGCGCGGTGCTCTACTACGCGGTTCCGATGGTGTCCGGGGCGGCCGTGCTGCCCGAGGCGGGTGCGCGGTGGCCGCTGGTGTGGGATCGGGTGGCCGAGGAGATCCTGATCAGGGATCCGGATTCGGGACTGGTCCGCCGGTTCCCCACGGCCGGCTCCGGCTCGGTCTTCCCGATCGGCTCGATAGCGGATCGCAACGGCCATCGGGTGACCTACCAGCGCGCGGCCTCCGGGGCGCCGACCGCCGTCGTGCACTCCTGCGGCTACCGAGTCGACATCGACGTGGTCGAGACGTCGGCGGGGGCCCGCGTCGGCGGGCTGCGAGTACCGGTGGACGATGCCGAGGCCGCCAGCCGCGGCGAAACGGTCGCTGTCCGCGTCTTCGAGTACGACGACGCCGGTCGCCTGGTCGGGCTGCTCGACGAGTCCAGCCTGCCGCAGGTCTTCGAGTACGACGAGCACGATCGACTGCTCGCGTGGACCGATCGGCTCGGCTTCCGCTACAGCTACCTGTACGACGACCGCGGGCGGGTCACGGCCGGGCTGGGCGACGGGGGCGTGCTCGACTCGGCGTTCGCGTACGACGAGCGCGCGCGGTGCACGACCGTCACCGACTCGCTCGGTCATCCGATGCGGTACCACTACGACACCCACTACCGCGTCATACGCACCGTGGACGCCATTGGCGGCACCACCACCAGCGAGTTCGACGCGCGGGGCCAGATGATCGCGAGCACCGACGAGATCGGGCGCACCACCCGCACGCAGTATGACGAGCACGGGCAGCCGCTGTCCGTCACCCGACCGGACGGCAGTGTCCTGGGTTTCACGTATACCGCGCAGCGGCAGGTGGCGCAGATCGTCGATCGCGGCGAACCCGCCTGCCGGTTCGACTACGACGAGCACGGAAACATCGTGGCGGTCACCGACCTCTTCGGCTTCGTGGAGCGACGTACCTACGACGAGGACGGCCGCCTCACCTCGGTCACCGACCCGGCCGGACACACGCGCTTCTACGAATGCAACGCTGCGGGACTCGTCACCGGCGTCACCGACGAACTCGGGCGCACCAGCCGGACAGCCTACGACGCCTACGGCCGGATCGTGGCGATCACCGACGTGCAAGACACCACCGAGTACTACCGGCTGGCCTTGGACGGCAACCTGCTCGAGTGGACCCACGGCGACGGCACCCGCGAGACCTTCGGGTACGACACGGAGGGCAACCTCGTCGAACACGTGGACGCGATCGGCGCCACCACCCGCTTCACCATCGGGCCGTTCGCCACGATGACCGAGCGCGTCAACCCCGACGGCGACGTCCACCACTTCCGCTACGACACCGAGTTGCAGCTGATCGCGCACGAACACGGCGGGTCCGAGTGGACCTACCGGTACGACGACGCCGGGCACCTGATCGGCGAGACGGACTACAACGACCGCACGCTGACATACGTGCGAGACATGGCCGATCAGCTGCTGGAGATCGAGGACGGGCGCGGCCAGGCCACCCGTTTCGGCTACGGCCTGCTCGGTGAACTGACCCGACGTCAGGATGCCGACGGCTCCGTCACCGAATTCACGCATGACGAGCTCGGGCGGCTGGCCGGCGTACGGTCGGTCGGCACTGGGACCGGCACCGGGGCTGACACACCTCCGGTCAGCACCATCGCGTACGGATACGACCGGTCCGGCCGGCTGACGAGCGAGACAGTGGACGGATTCACCACCGGCTACGGCTACGACGACCTGGGTCGGCGGATCACCCGCACCCTGCCCACCGGTATCGTCTCGACACTCGGGTTCGACCAGGTCGAACAGCCCGTCGAGTTGGCCGTCGGCAACCACCAGATCCGCTTCGGGTACGACGTGATGGGCCGCGAGGTCACGCGCCTGCTCGGCGGAGGGGCGGTACTCAGTCAGAGCTGGGACGTCGCAGGGCGGCTGAGCCACCAGTCGCTGTGGTCCGAGCGCTCCGGCGGCCCGACGAACCCGGTGCAGGAGCGCACCTTCCAGTACCGGGCCGACAACATGCCGGAGGCCGTCGTCGATCTCCTGCGCGGGCGTCGGGATTTCGCGCTCAGCGCGTCCGGCCGGGTCACCGCGGTGCGCGCGGCGCAGTTCGAGGAGGCGTACGGCTACGACGCCCTCGGCAACATCCTCGCCGCCCGCGACTCCCGGCTGGCCGAGAGCGACGCCGATCCGGCGGGCGAGCGCGCGCACGAGGGCACGCTGCTCACCCGGGCGGGTCGCAATACCTATACATATGACGAACGCGACCGTCTCGTCTCCCGCACACTGCGCACGCTCTCCGGCACACGGCTGGAGTGGCGCTACACCTGGAACGAGCAGGACCAGCTGACACGGGTGGACACGCCGCGGCGCGGCAGTTGGGCCTACGGCTACGACCCGTACGGCCGCCGCGTCGTCAAACAGCGGGTGGATGCGGGCGCCACGGACGCGGGCAGCATGGACGTGGGCAGCATGGACGTAGGCGCCATGGACGTAGGCGCCATGGAGGCGGCCGCCATGGACGAGGGCGGCGCACACGGCTCGGACACAGCCGCCGAGCACTACCGGTTCATCTGGGACGACGACAAGATCGCGGAGCAGATCCACACCGACGCGTCCGGGCGGATCCGCAGTATCACCTGGGACTACCTGCCCGGCAGCTTCGAACCGGTGTCCCAGACCGAACGGATCTGGCACGGCGAAGCTGGGCAGAGTGAGTACGACGAACTGTTCTTCGGTATCGTCACCGACCAGGTCGGCGCTCTGGCCGAGCTCGTCACGCCGGACGGGCGGGTCGCCTGGGCGGCGCAGACCACACTGTGGGGGCGGCGGGTCGCGCCCACGGTCACGCCGCACGGCTACAGTCCACTCGGCCTGCCCGGCCAGTACCACGACGAGGAGAGCGGCCTCGCCTACAACCTGTTCCGGTACTACGATCCGGCGACCGGGCGCTACCTGAGCGGCGACCCGCTCGGCCAGGAGGCCGGCGCCAATCCGCACGGCTACGTGCCCAACCCGATGGCCTGGCTCGACCCCTACGGCCTGGTCGGCACCCGGCCCAAGACCCGCGTGCCCGTCGGCGAGGGCGGTTACTACAAGGGCCTGCAGCCGGCCAACTTCCCCGCGACCCATGCGCGGACGAGCACCGAGTACGAGATCAACCACGTGCCCCCGCAGGCCGCGTACAAGGGAATCCTCGATCTCGGCTCCGGCAACCGGGTACCCTACGGCCCGGCCATCCGGATGGAATACGACGACCACCGCAAGCTCAAGAGCACCGACCCGGGCCTGACCGGAGACGCGTACCGGGCCAAGCTGCGTACCCTGGTCCAGCAGGGCAAGTTCGACGAGGCGATGAAGATGGACCTCGACGACATCCGCAAGAAGTACCCTGGCAAATACGACGCGGCCATCAACGAGATGATCAAATCGATGAAGAAGAACACGAAGTTGACGGACGCGCTCAAGGCCAAGAACTGGAAGATCCGATACTGCAAGCTCAAGTAGAGATCCAGGGATGAACAGCGTGAGCGTGGAGATCGAGCTCGACCCGCCGCACGGCGTGACCGGATACCCCATCGGCATGCCGGCCGGGGAGCTGGTGCCCGACGCGGTCGCGCGCGGCCGGGTGGTGATCTCCGACCCCGGGCTGGCCGGCGCGCTGGAGCACATGAAGCTGGACCTGACGGTCTATCTGGAGCGCGCCTCCTTCGCCACGGTCTTCGCGCTCGAAGACGGCAACACGCTCACCTGGCTCGACATCCACGCGCCGCGGCCGCTGCCGGGCGCGGAACCGGCCGCGGATGCGGACCCGGTGCCGGCCGCGGCCGCGGCCGAGGAGCTGAAGGTGACCTGGCGCGGGATCGACGTGTTCCGCACCCCGGCGGCGGAACTGCTCCGGCGGATCGAGGCCGAGGGCCACGAGGTGGACCGGTCCGCAGAGCCGGAGCGCTACACCGTCCCGGGACTTCCGCTACGCTTCACCCGCACGGCCGGGCGGGAGGACGTGCCACGCGACCGCGACGGCGAGCCGCGCTACATGCAGTCCGTACTCGTGGCCGGGCCAGGGTACTTCGACGAACTGCCGGACATCGACTTCGACGCGCTCGAACCCAAGCCGCTCGAGCACCGCTTCGTGATCAGCCCGCTGGACGGTGCGGGCGATTTCCCCTTCGGCGCCGGGATCGACGAGCTGATCGACGCCGCCACACCGCTCGGCCACGTCCGCATCGACGATCCGGGGCACCGACAGCCCGATCTCTACACGAAGCTCTTCGTCACCCGCCCGAGCTTCACCGCGATCCTCGCCTGCGAAGACGGCGAGACGCTCACCGCGGCGGAGTTCTGGACGCCCGAAGAGCACGACGGGGACCGGATCACCGTGGAACTGCTCGGAATCGACGTGTTCCGCACACCCGCCCTTGACGTGCTCGACCACCTCACCGGCCTCGGCCACCGGCTCGACGACGCAGACCCCGACTATCCGGCCTTCCCGGACCTGGGCATCGGCTTCACCCGCACCCGCGGCCACGCGGTACCCCTGGCCGTAGACGGCCGTACCGCCTTCATCCAGGCTATCCTCACCGCGCCGGCCGGCTACTACGACGCGCCCCTGCCGCCCTCCGAGCTCGACGGCGGCGAGCCCTGGTGCTCCCGCCTGACCCGCCCGGCCGGCTGAGCCCGTCGGCAGCGCGCCCACGTGTCCACGGCACGGCAGCGAACGGCCGGCCCTGCCGACGAAAGCCACAGCCGACAGAAGCCGCCCGGCCATGCCCCGCACGCAGACTCAAGCCACCAAGGACCGGCCACGAGTGCCGGGGTCGACTCCGGTCTGGGCCGATCCCGGCGCGGCTCACACTCAGCCGACGGCTCCCGCCGGAGGCTGTCGGACACCGCCGAGGCGCAGTTCGTCCTCCAGAGCGGCCAGGAAAGCCATGGCCGCATCTGCTTCCACGGCACCGCAGCTTTGATAGATGTCTACAGCCTGTCGCAGGTCAGCCAAGGCGGTCTCGAGGTCTCCGGTCCGCGCCGCGCATCGGGCGATGCCCTCGTGGGCCCGCGCCTGGTCAATCGGGCTGCCGTGTTCGACTGCGGCATCCACAGACCGGCGGTACACGGCTATCGCCTCCCGGGGCCCGGCGGTGTCGGCGGTGAGCGCGCCGAGGGCGAGGAGCCCCTCGGACTCGCCTTGCAGGTCGCCGACCACCCGATAGAGAGTCAGGGCCCTGTTCAGCAGGTCGGTCGCGGCCGCGTGGTCTCCGACCGCGTGCCAGACCTCGCCGAGCTCCTTCAGAACGTTGGACTCGAGGTGGGGGCTGCCGACGCTCTGATAGATCACCCGTGCGCGCTCGAGCAAGTCGGCCGCCTCGACGAAGTCGCCGGTCGCCCGATACACCCTGCCGAGCGTGTACAACGAGCCGGCCAAGCCGACCCGTCCACCCATGTCGCGAAATGCCACCAGCGCCCGCTGCAGCATCTCGATCGCGGCCGCATGGTCGCCGGCCTCGGCGTGAAGCTGGCCCAAGGCGCCGAGGACAAGGGCCTCTCGACGGCGCTCGCCGAGTTCCACGAAGATGGCCAGCGCCTGCCGGCTCAGTTCGATCCCGTCCGAATCGCCTCCGGTGTGACTGTGCAACAAGCCGAGAAGCCGCAGGGCGTCGCCCTGGCCGAAGCGGTCGCCGAGCTCCTCGAAGAGGGCGAGTGCGCGCTTCGCCAGCGAATCGGCAGCGGTGAAGTCTCCGGCGTTGCAGCTCACCCAAGCCATTTCGAGGAGCGTGTCGGCCTCGTCGCGGCGGCTGCCCAGGCCTTGAAAGACCGTGAGTGCCTGCTGCAACAATCCGGCAGCGGTCGGATAGTCGCTCGTCATGGACCGCACCTTGCCCAACGCGTGGAACGCATTGGCCATCCCGAGGCGGTTACCGAGACTCCGGTAGAGAGCCAAAGCCCGCTCATGGCACCCGGCCACTTTCTCATACTCGCCGGCCAGGTCGTGCACCTGCCCCAATTCCCAGAGTGCGCCGGCCTCGCCGGCGCCGTCGCCCAGCCCATGTGCGGCGGCCACTGCCGTCTCGTGCAGGACGGCCGTCTCCCGCTGGAAACCCTGCTGTCTGAGGGTCGCGGCCAGGGCGGCGGCGAGGGCGACCACTCGCGCCGGATGCGCGTGCGCGGATACGAAGGCGGCGACGGCGAGCAGGTTGGCCTGTTCCGCACGCATCCATTCCAGGGCACTGTTCCGGTCGGAAAGAATCGGTGTCGCGGTCGGCGTCACGGGGACGGGGGCCGCGCCCGGACGGGTCTGCCGGATGAAGTGACTGCCGGCGGCCTGAGCGGCGTGCTGGTAGTAGTCCCACAGCCGGTCGAGTACGACTTCACGTTCCTCGGCGCGTGCGTCCGCCATGAGTTCGCGGGCGTAGACGCGGATGAGGTCGTGGAACCGGTAGCGTCCAGGGAGGTGCTGGATGAGCAGATTGTGGTCCAGGAGGGATTCCAGCAGCCGCTCCGCGGTGCGCGGCTCGACCCCGGCGAGGGCGGCGGCGGTGTGGCCGTCGAAATCAGAGCCGGGGACCTGACCCAGGAAGCGGAACATGCACTGCGCCGCGGCGGGCAGTGCGGTGTAGGAGAGGTCGAAGACCGCGGCCAGGTCGCGGTCCTCGTCGCGGAAGCGGTCGAGCCCACCAGGTTCCTCGCGCAGCCGGCGGACGAGGTCGGCAACGCTCAAGGCCCGATGATGACGCAACTGCGCCGCGATGATCCGGACGGCCAGCGGCAGGTTTCCGCAGAGGCCGACCAGCTCGGCGAGCGCGGGATCGTCGTCGGGCAGGCGGCCCGGGCCCGCCACCGCGCGCAGCAGCGTGATCGCCTCGGTCTCGGACAGGACGTCCACCGCCAGGGAGTGGGCGTCGTCCAGACCCGTCAGGCGCCGGCGACTGGTGACCACCACGAGGCAACCGGGCGTGCCCGGCAGCAGGGGGCGGACCTGCGCGGTGGCGAAGGCGTTATCCAGGACGATCAGGGTCTTGGTGCCGGCGAGGCGGTCCCGGTAGAGCTCGGCGCGCCCCTCGAGTCCCTTCGGGATCAGCTGCGGGGACACGCGCAGGGCTCGGAGCAGCCGGTCCAGCGCTTCTCCGGCGGTCATCGGCTCCAAGCCGGCGGTGTGACCGTGCAGATCGATGAACAGCTGGCCGTCGGGGAAATCCGCGCTCATGCGGTGGGCGGCGTGGATCGCCAGGGCGGACTTGCCGATCCCGGCCATTCCGTCGATCGCCGAGATCACCACGGTGCCAGGGCATTGCGAGGCATCGCGGGCGAGGGCGAGCAAGGCCTCGCATTCCCGGGTCCTGCCGGTGAACACCCGGGTGTCGGGAGGCAGCGTACGCACCGGCTGTGCGACAGTGCCGTGGGCGAAGCCGCTCGAGGCGTCTGCCGACCTGGTGGGTTCGACGTCGCGGACCGGGGCCTCGAGCTCCGCGTCGGCGCTAAGGATTCTGCGGTTGAGGAGTTCCAGCGGCGCTGAGGGCTCCACACCGAGTTCGTCGACGAGCAGGCGGCGCAGGTCTTGGTAGGCGTCGAGCGCCTCGGCTTGGCGCCCGGCCCGGTAGAGGGCGAGCATGAGCTGCCCGTGCAGGGCTTCGCGCAGCGGATGAACCTGTATCAGCCCTCGGAGTTCTGAGACAAGCTCCTGGTCCCGGCCCAGGTGCAGGTCGGCCTCGATACGATCCTGCCATGCGGCCAGCCGGGCCTCCTGGAGTTGGTGGATGCGGGCGGCCACCTCCAGGTGCGGCGGCGCGTCGGCCAGCGGGTCCCCGCGCCAGAGCCGAAGGGCGGCGGTCAGCGACTGGTGGGCGGCGGTGAAGTCGCCGGTACCGACCTGCTCGCGGCCGGCCCGGCAGCCTTCGAGGAAGACGTCCTCGTCCAGTTCGCCGGGGCTGATCTCGATCCGGTAGCCCGGTGCCACGGTGTGAAGCCGTGCCGCGGCCTGCGCGCCGAGTTGACGGCGCAATCTGACCACGTGGTTGCGCAGCCCCGCGCCGGCCGCCGCCGGGCGCTGCTCCCCCCACAGTGCCTCGGCCAACTGCTCGGCCGACACCACGCGGTTGGCACTGAGCAGCAGCACCACCAGAACGGCACGCGGAATACCGGCAGGCAGGACGATCTCGTCGCCGTCGACGTCGACTGTCACCGGACCCAGCAGATTGAAACGCACTCCCGTACCCCCATGCCGCAGCTTCCTTACTCCACGGGAAGCGTCTTGCGGTGATCTTACGGGTGCCGGGCCGGGTGCGAGTAAAGCAGGGCCCGCCCATCATCGGGCGGGCCCTGTCTGGTTCGGGTGACGGGTCAGCTGACGTTGCTTCCGACGTGGAAGCTGCCGTCCGGCAGGCCTGCGGAGTAGGTGGCGAAGATGCTGCCGTTGGTGTCGACTTCGGTGGCGTGGGCGTCCCAGGTACCGGCGGAGCTCAGGGTGCGTTCCCAGACGCCGCCGGCGACGGTGTCGATCTGGAGGGTGCCGTTGGGCAGGGTGGCCGAGGACAAGGCGCTGACCGATCCGGTGGTGTCGATTTCGGTGGCGTGCGCGGCCCAAGTGCCGGTGGAGCTCATGGTGCGATCCCAGACCGTGCCGTCGACGAGCGTGTCGACATGCAGGGTGCCGTTCGGCAACGCGGCGGCGGCAACGGCCGTGATGCTGCCGCTGGTGTCGATCTCAGTGGCGTGCGCGGCCCAGGTACCGGCGGAGCTCAGGGTGCGATCCCAGACCGTGCCGTCGACCAGGGTGTCGACGTGCAGGGTGCCGTCGGGCAGTGCGGCGGCGGCGATATCGGTGATGCTGCCGCTGGTGTCGATTTCGGTGGCGTGCGCGGCCCAGGTGCCGGCGGAGGTCATGGTGCGGTCCCAGACCGTGCCGTCGACCAGGGTCACGACGTGCAGGGTGCCGTCCGGCAGGCCGGCCGCCGCGACTTCGGTGATGGATCCGGTGGTGTCAATCTGCTGACTGGAAGTCCAGGTGCCATCCGCGTTCCGAGTACGGTCCCAGACACCGGACCCGGGAACAACGGTCTCGACGTGCATCGTGTCGTTAGGCAGCGCGGCAGCCGCGATATCCGTGATGGCACTGTTGTCGTCGATCTCCCCGGCATGGGCAGCCCAGACCCCGGCCGAGGTCATCGCCCGATCCCACACCGTCCCATGCGGCGTCACGGGAGCGGACACCATGGTCGGGCCGTAGGTGCTGCCGGGGTCGGCGGCGGGCGAGGCGGGCGTGCCCGAGGGCGTGCTGCCCGCCTGCGTGTACTGACCGGGGTCGGTCAGCCCCGTGGCCGGAGTGGCGCTCTCCAGGTAGTTCTCGTAGGCGCCGCTGGTGTAGGTGGACCAGGGGTCGAATCCGTTGTCTCCGGCCGCCACGTCGTCGTCGTACTTGGTGACCGCGGCCTCGGCGTTGTTCCACGGGTCGAGCAACTGGAAGTCGGTGCCGAACGCGGGGACGGAGTTGCCGCAGGTGATCTGCCACAGGCCCCACCCGGCCCGGTCCGCACCGGCGCCGCAGTAGTCCACGCCCTGCTGGATGATCCCGGGCTCGAAGCTGCTTTCCGCGCCGGTGATCGCGGCCGCGGTCTCGGCCACGCTGGAATCACCGCCGGCGGCGATCCAGTAGCCCTCGATCTGGGCGTAGCCGAGCGTGCCGCTGGCCGCATCCGCGGTGACGGTCTCGGGGGCCTGCGCCGAGGACCCGAGGGCGGAGGACTTGAGCGCCGGGGACGCGAGTGCCGAGGAGTCGAGCCTGGACGACGCGATGGTGACGGCCGTGATCGGCGCCTCGTCGAAGGTCAGATCGCGCATGAATCCGCGCGGGGTCGGGCCGGTGACGTGCAGCACCAGCTTGGTGAACACCCGGCCGTGTCCGGGCTCGGCGACCGGGTCGATCAGCGCGAACTGCGCGCTCGTGCTCTTCCACGTGGTGGCGTGGGCGCAGTCGGCGGTGCAGGCGCGCCAGCTGACCTGCCCGATGGCGGTGGCACTGGTCGAGGTCCAGCTCGTCCACTTCACATTCTTCGCCACCTCGCCGTTGTCGGCACAGGTGAGGACCATACTGGTGGGGCGGGTGACGGCGGAGCCCTGTCCGCAGACCATCACCGCCGTGGCGCTCTTCCCGGTCGTGGTGGCGGCGCTCGCGGGAAGTGCGGTGACCGCGAGGACGGTCGTGGCGGTCGTGACAGCGCTGAGGATGGCGGTGGTCCTGCGAGTCACGGCGCGGATACGTGCAGACAAAGCTGTGCCTTTCGCGGGTGGTCATGAGTGGATCTGAGCGGAGTGCGGGTGCGAGGGCCCGCGGCGAGGGCGCGACTCAGTGGTGTGCTGTCGCTGGGCGGGCCCTGCCGTGTTCGGATGGCGTTCAGCTGACGTTGCTTCCGACGTGGAAGCTGCCGTCCGGCAGGCCTGCGGAGTAGGTGCCGAAGATGCTGCCGTTGGTGTCGATTTCGGTGGCGTGGGCGTCCCAGGTTCCGGCGGAGCTCAGGGTGCGTTCCCAGACGCCGCCGGCGACGGTGTCGATCTGGAGGGTGCCGTTGGGCAGGGTGGCCGCGGAGAGGTTCGCGACGCTGCCGGTGTTGTCGATGTCTGTCGCGTGCGCGGCCCAGGTGCCGGCGGAGCTCAGGGTGCGGTCCCAGACCGTGCCGTTGACGAGCGTGTCGACATGCAGGGTGCCGTTGGGCAGGGCGGCGGCGGCAACGGCCGTGATGCTGCCGCTGGTGTCGATCTCAGTTGCGTGCGCGGCCCAGGTGCCAGTGGAGCTCAGGGTGCGATCCCAGACCGTGCCGTCGACCAGGGTGTCGACATGCAGGGTGCCGTCGGGCAGTGCGGCGGCGGCGATATCGGTGATGCTGCCGCTGGTGTCGATTTCGGTGGCGTGCGCGGCCCAGGTGCCGGCGGAGGTCATGGTGCGGTCCCAGACCGTGCCGTCGACCAGGGTCACGACGTGCAGGGTGCCGTCCGGCAGGCCGGCCGCCGCGACTTCGGTGATGGATCCGGTGGTGTCAATCTGCTGACTGGAAGTCCAGGTCCCATCCGCATTCCGAGTACGGTCCCAGACACCGGAGCCGGGAACAACGGTCTCGACGTGCATCGTGTCGTTAGGCAGCGCGGCAGCCGCGATATCCGTGATGGCACCGTTGTCGTCGATCTCACCAGCATGGGCAGCCCAGACCCCGGCCGAGGTCATCGCCCGATCCCACACCGCCCCATGCGGCGTCACCGGAGCGGGCGCGGGCGGGGCGGTGGTGGTGCCACCGATGGGAGTGGCATAGCCGCTGAGGGTCATGTAGTCCATCCACGAGGACTGCGAACCGACGGCGTCGTCGTAGGGGCCGTCCTGCGTAACGGCCCCGGTGGAGCTGGTGCCCTGGTTGCCGCCGATGCTGGTGATCTCGCCGGTGGCGGTGTCGACCGACGTGACGATGGCGACGTGCTCGGCCTTGCCATCGCCCTCGTATCCGAAGACCACGGCGTCCCCGACCTCGGGAGTGCTGCTCAAACCGCCGTTGTACTCGGCGAAGCTACCCGCGCCGTTGGTCAGCCCGTCGACATCGACGCCCGCCTGCGCCCAGACCCACTTGGCGAAGTCGGCGCACCACTCTTCATTGCAGCTGTTGTAATAGCTGGCGCCGCCGGCGCTGTTGGTCTCACACCCGTCGTTGTGCAGGTTGGCCGCGGCGATGCTCGCGATGTTCGTGCCCACGGTGCCGTTGTCCGCATGGGCGGACGCAGCCGACAGGCCGGTTATGCCGCAGACGACGACGGCGACGGCGAGCTTCCTCATCTTACGTGTGGTCGTGCGCAAAACTGACTCTCCATTAATTTTCGATAGTTGATGAACAGGCAAGGACTTAATAGCGCCCAAGAGGGATGTCCCGCGGCCCTCCCCGGGTAAGGGAAAGTGCTGACTGGAACGGGTGAGAACGTATCGACCTCCCGCAAGACGGCCGCATGATCGCCGCAAGACGTGGGGGCGCGACAACGGCACAGCGAACATCGGGCCGTACGATGCGGTTCGATCCGGCCGGGCCGACGCGTATCGGGAGACATCGTCGGCGAATGCGGCAAGGCCCTGATCCAGGCGGCCGACCGAGGGGAAGATCCGCGCGGCCGGGCTCAGGCGCCCCAGGACTTCGCGCCGACCGCGTAGGGAACGGCGAGCACGGTGGAGGGCACTACCGGCGGCAACACGGCCGGCGGCGCGATGATCCGTGATTTCGACGGGGCCCGCGATCCTTCGACGGGCATGTCCGGTTTCTTACGGGCGAACTGAGATCTCTGCTTCACCCTGCCCGGCGTGAAGCCACCGCGCCGGCGCGCGCAGGAGGTCGAGTACGGCGTCGATGGACGGTCTGGCGGCGAGCGAGGGGTGGGTCATGGCGTAGGTGGCGCGGGTGATCTCGGTGTGGGCGACCGGGCGCAGGATGATGCCGGGGTGGGGGCGGTAGGCGTCGGCGGCGAGTTGCGGCACGAGGGCCACGCCGAGTCCGTGGGCCACCATGCGCAGGACGAGTTGGTAGTCGTCGACGGCGTGGGTGATCCGGGGCGGGAATCCGGCGATCGCGCAGGCACGGCGGGCGAGGGCGGCGCTTCCGTCCTCGCGGGAGCCGACGATCCACGGCTCGTCGGCCAGTCGGCGTAGGTCGACCGCGCCGTCCGCGGCCGGGGCGCGGGGGTGGCCGGCCGGCAGGGCGAGCAGGAC
>NZ_JAGSOG010000164.1 GCF_018139695.1 Actinospica durhamensis
CAGCAGGCGTATCCACGCAGCCGGAGGTCCGGCGACTGCGACCCGGAGACGAATCTCGGTAGCGGAAGCGCATGCCTCCATCGTCCCGGCACCCGCCGCCTCCCGCCTCCGCAATCCCCCGCCGTCACCCGATCGAAGGACCCCGCGCACCGCCGTCCAAACGAATTTGATCCTGACGCGGAATCCGATACAGTTTCTTCATCGCCGGGGACGGCGCCCCGAAAGGGGAAAACGGCCCGGAGAGACATGCGGACGTGGCTCAGTGGTAGAGCATCACCTTGCCAAGGTGAGGGTCGCGGGTTCGAATCCCGTCGTCCGCTCGCATGGGGGCTTGCCCCCGGGTGCACCGCCACCTCAGCGCGGTGGAGTGGCCGAGAGGCGAGGCAACGGCCTGCAAAGCCGTGTACACGGGTTCAAATCCCGTCTCCACCTCCTTGAATTCTCCGTTTACGGGGAATTCCGAGGACGATTAGCTCAGCGGGAGAGCGCTTCCCTGACACGGAAGAGGTCACTGGTTCAATCCCAGTATCGTCCACTGTCTTCGCTGGTCAGCGCCTTGCCTTCAGGCAAGGCGCTGTATTTCTTTTTACCGGGGATTGTGTCGATAGGAATACCTGCTCACAGATCGGCGAGCAGGGTGGCGGGGCTTTCCACGCGGTCCGCGATATAGCGCAGGAATCCGCCGGCGACGCCGCCGTCGCAGACGCGGTGGTCGAAGGTGAGTGAGAGCTGGGTGACCTTGCGCACGGCGAGTTGGCCGGCCACGACCCAGGGCTTGTCGATGATGCGGCCGATGCCGAGGATCGCGGCCTCGGGGTGGTTGATGATCGGTGTCGAACCGTCGACGCCGAAGACGCCGTAGTTGTTGAGGGTGAAGGTTCCACCGGTCAGTGCGGCGGGCGGGATCTGGCCGGCGCGGGCCAGTGCGGTCAGGCGGGCGGCTTCGGCGTGGAGTCGGGCGGTCGTCAGCCGGTGGGCGCCGTGGATGACGGGGACCACAAGGCCGCGTTCGGTCTGGGCGGCGAAGCCGAGGTTGACGTGCCGGTAGCGCAGGATCTCGCCGCGTGCCGTGTCCACGGAGGCGTTGAGGTCGGGGAATCGCTCGAGCCCGGCGACGCAGATGCGTGCGAGCAGCGCGAGCAGGCCGACCGGCCGGTCCGGGAACGCGGCTTGGAGCGCGGCCTTCGTGTTCAGCAGTTCGGTGGCGTCGACGTCGACCCAGGTGGTGGCGTCCGGGATCTCGGAGCGGCTGCGGGTCAGCTTCTCGGCCACGGCGCGGCGCATTCCGCGCAGGGGGATGCGCTCGATTCCTTCGACAATGACTGGAGACGCCGCCACCGGGACGGCGGCGGGCTGCTGTGCCTGGTCGATGGCGGCGGCCACGTCCGCGCGCCTGATCACGCCGCCGGGACCGCTCGGCTGGAGCCGATGCAGGTCGCTGCCGTTGTCCCTGGCCAGTTTGCGCACGACCGGGGAGATGACCCGCGGGGGCTTGATGGAATCAGGGCTCTGTGGCGCTGATGCGGCAGCGGGCTCCGGCTGGGGAGCGGTGGCTCGCGCCTTCACCCGGTTCCTGCGTCGGGTGGCCGGCGCGTGTCCGGTCCCGTAGCCGATCAGGACGTTGCCGGAGCCGGCGCGCTCTTCCTCGCGGTAGCGGTCGTCCGCTGCGGCCTCGTCGGTCACTGCGTCGTAGACCGCTGCCTCGTCGGCCACTGCATCCTCGACCACTGCGTCCTCGACCGATCCGGCGGCGATGGAGATCAGCGGCGCGCCGACGTCGAGCACTGTTCCCGCTTCGCAGTGGAGCGTCAGGACCGTGCCCTCGTACGGGATGGGGACCTCGACCGCGGCTTTGGCGGTTTCGACCTCGACCACGATCTGGTCGATCTCGACCGTGTCGCCGACCTCCACCCTCCACGCGAGGATCTCGGCTTCGGTCAGGCCCTCGCCCAGGTCCGGCAGGCGGAAGAGCTGTGCCCGTTGCGTCGCGGTGGCGGTCATACCGTCGCACCCTTCTGCGCTGTCATGGTCGCCGCCATGGCTGCTGTCGCTGTCGCTGTTGCTGTCAGGGTCGCGGTGGTGGCGTCGGCCAGGTGGCGCGGGTCCGGTACGTCGTCGAACTGGAGCCGGTCGAAGGTGTCGAGGATGCGGTCGACTCCGGGCAGGTGGGCGTGTTCGAGCTTCGGCGGCGGATAGGGGATGTCGAATCCTGATACGCGGAGCACGGGCGCGTGCAGCAGGTGGAAGCAGCGTTCCTGGACGCGCGCGGCGATCTCGGCGCCCATGCCGCCAAAGCCCTGGGCTTCCTGCACCACGACGCATCGCCCGGTGCGGCCGACCGACTCGGTGAGCGTCGCGTCGTCGAAAGGCACCAGCGTGCGCTGGTCGATGACCTCGACGCTGATCCCGTCCTGTTCGGCCGCTTCGGCAGCCTGCAGCGCCACCGGCACGGACGGGCCGTAGGCGACCAGGGTCACGTCGCGGCCGGGGCGCACGATCTCGGCCCGGCCGAACGGCTTGACCCGGCGCGTGGACAGGTCGACGTCCGACTTCGACCAGTACAGCTTCTTGGGCTCGAGGAAGACCACCGGGTCGGGATCCGCGATGGCGTCGCGCAGCAGCCAGTACGCGTCTTCGGCCGTGGCCGGGGTGACCACCTTCAGCCCGGGGGTGTGGACGTAGTAGCCCTCGCTCGAGTCGCAGTGGTGTTCGACTCCGCCGATACCGCCCGCATACGGGATCCGGATGACGATCGGCAGCGCCAGCCGTCCCCGGGTCCTGTTGCGCAGTTTGGCGACGTGCGAGGCGATCTGCTCGAACGCCGGGAAGGCGAAGGCGTCGAACTGCATCTCGACGACGGGCCGGAACCCGCCCATGGCCATGCCCACGGCCAGCCCGACGATGCCGGATTCGGCCAGCGGGGTGTCGAAGCAGCGTTCTTCACCGAAGTCCCGGGTGAGCCCGTCGGTGATGCGGAAGACGCCGCCGAGCGGGCCGACGTCCTCGCCGAACACCAGGACACGATCGTCTTCCTTCAACGCGTCGCGCAGGGCCGTGTTCAGCGCCTGGGCCATGGTCATCGCGGTCATCTCAGCCCTCCTGCGCCTGGGACCCGGCTGCGAGCTCCGCGGCCAGCTCGGCGGCGAGTTGTGCGCGCTGTTCGCGCAGTTGCGGGGTGGGCTCGGCGTATACGTGGTCGAACAGCTCGAGCGGATCGGGCACCGTGTCGGCGTTCATGCGAGCGCGCAGGTCGGCGGCGAGGGCTTCCGCGTCGGCTTGCGCGGTGTTCACGATCTCGTCGTTCAGCAGGTTCCGGGCGCGCAGATACGCCGTCAGCCGCTCGATCGGGTCCGCCGCACGCCAGTGCTCGACCTCCTGCTCGTCGCGGTAGCGCGTCGCGTCGTCGGCGTTGGTGTGCGCGTCCATCCGGTAGGTGTGTGCCTCCACCAGCACCGGCTCTCTCCCCGACCGTGCGTGCTCCACGGCGGCCGTGAGCACGGACAGGACAGCGGGAAGGTCGTTGCCGTCGACCTGGACGGAGCGCACCCCGTAGCCGATGCCCTTGTACGCCAGCGCAGGGGCCGCGCTCTGGCGCGCGAGCGGCACGGAGATCGCGTACTTGTTGTTCTGCACGAAGAACACGACCGGCGCACGCAGCACCGCGGCGAAGTTCAGTGCCTCGTGGAAGTCTCCCTCGCTGGTGCCTCCGTCCCCGACCAAAGCCAACGCGACACCGTTCTCACCCTTGCGGCGAAGGGCATCGGCCATGCCCGTCGCATGCAGCACCTGCGTGGCCAACGGGGTGCACTGAGGCGCGACGCGCCGGGCGACCGGGTCGTAGCCGCAGTGCCAGTCCCCGCGCAGCAGCGTCAGTACCTCGACCGGGTCGATGCCGCGGGAGACGAGCGCCACCGAATCGCGATACGTCGGAAAGAGCCAGTCCTGTTCCTGCAGCGCCATGGCCGCGGCGATCTGGCACGCGTCCTGGCCCCGGCTGGAGGGGTAGACCGCCAGCCTGCCCTGCTTCGTGAGCGCGGTCGCCTGTGTGTCGAAGCGGCGCCCGAGCACCATGCGGCGATAGCCCTCGAGCAACAGCTCGTCGGAGGGCAGTACGTATTCGTCCGGCGCGGTGACGGTGGAGCCGTCCTCGGCGAGGAACCGGACCGGATCCGCGGACGGCAGCAGGTCCAGGATCTTCCGGCTGGGCGCCTTCACGGCCATCGGGATCACTCGCTTTCGCTCGCCGGCTGATGCACCTAGAGTGGGATCGCCGAAGCAGATGTTCAAGATCTCGAACCAAGACGAGACGGATTGCCGAGACGGGCAGAAAGCGAGAGCAGAACGTCCATGGAAACGCAGCCGCCGGACGCCGAGGCCGGACGTTCTGCCGCCGGTTTGGACCAGACGGACCGCGCGATCATCGCGGAGTTGGTGCGCGACGGCAGGATCCCGGTGCGCACCCTCGCGGAGCGGGTGCACATCTCCCGGGCGAACGCCTATGCGCGGATCGCGCGGCTGCAGGCCGAAGGTGCGCTCCAGGGCTTCACCGCGCGGCTGGATTCGGCGAAGGCGGGCTTGGCGACGATCGCCTACATCTCGCTGACGATCGATCAGAACGCGTGGCGCTCGGTATCCGACAGGCTCCGCATGATCCCCAACATCGAGCACTTCGCGCTGGTCGGCGGCGACTACGACGTCCTCGCACTCGTCCGGACGCGGGACAACTCGGAGCTACGCCGGATCGTGCTCGAGCGCATCCAGGACATCCCCGGTGTGCGCTCGACCCGCACCTGGCTGGTGTTCGAAGAGGTACAGGGCAGCGGCGTCGACTGGACGGTGTGAGCGCGAGCGGTCCTACCCGCCGTGTCCCATTCCCCACACGTCGATCGGCACGGCGCCGACGCTGCGTCCTCGCTCGTCGAGCAGCCGGCCCATCCGCTTGATGAAGCGCAGCACCAGCGAGCTGCCGAGCACGGTCATGCCCGGCGCGTCGCGCGCCAACCTCGCTTGCACGCTCGCGGCCTCGCCCAGCGTGCGGGCCGCGACCCCGAGCAGGACGTTGGCCGGGCCGCCAGCCAGTTCCAGGCATGCGCGCAGGCTCGGCATGCGCTGCAGCAGGGCGGGCACGCTGGTGAGGTCGCCGGGGTCCACCGCCGCCCAAACCCACACGGCGATCGGCCAGCCGGACGCCGCGTCGGCCACGTCGCAGCGCAGCACCAGGTCGCGGCGATCCAGTAGTTCCTGCAGACGACGCTGCACGGTGCTGGTGCCGAGCCCGGTGGCCTGGGCGAGCGCGGCCAGCGGTGCGCGACCGTCCGCGCCCAGCGCCGCGATCAGGCGGCGGTCCGCCTCATCGAGCGCGCGGCGGCGGACGCCGGACGGACGGGTCGGCGCCTGCGGGGCCGCGAGTACGGCCATCTGCTGCGCGTCGAGCACCCGCAGTCGCCACTGGTCGCCGCTGGTACGGACTCCGGCGACCAGGTGCGTGCGGGTGGCCCGCACGCCCGGCACCGCTCCGAGCACACTGAACAGGAACTCCGATAGTTCGGCCGTGCCTGACACGGCGACCAGCAGCGTCATGTCGTATTCCCCACTGGTGTGCTCGACCGACACAACGTCAGGACGCTGTGCCAGCAGCCGCGCCGCGTTCAGGGCGTGCGGCGCCGTGCACGAGACCTCGATCGTGGCAATGCACGCGTCGAGGGACGCGAGCCGGTTCGGCCGGCCCGTCACCCACGCGGTCCCGGACGAGCTCAGCCGCTGCCAACGCCGGGCGACGGTGACCGGGTCGAGCGCCAGCGCGTCGCCGATCCGACGCCAGGAGGCGCGCGGTGCCACCTCCAGGCAGTTGATCAAGGCCAGGTCGGCCTCGTCGAGGACTCCCCCGGGAAAATCCTGAGCGTGCACAGCCATGGTGGAAAAATCCTGCATATGAGTGGGGGGACGTGCGGTTCCGGCCATCCTGGCGCTCCGGGAGCCTGACGGCAACAGGGCCGCGGGCGGCCGGGCGAAGGAAGGACCGCACGGATGTCGCACACCTCGGCCACGACCGTGACCACGGATGGCGGGCTGCAGGAGGAGTTGGCCGGATTTCGGCGCGACCTGCACGCCGACCCCGAGATCGGGCTGCATCTGCCGCGCACCCAGCGGCGGGTGCTCGACGCCCTGTCCGGTCTGCCGCTGGAGGTGAGCACCGGACGAGCCCTCAGTTCGGTGACGGCGGTGCTGCGCGGCGGACGGCCGGGTCGCAGTGTGCTGCTCCGGGCGGACATGGACGCGCTGCCGCTGACCGAGCAGACGGATCTGCCCTACGCCAGCCGCAACGACGGGGCCATGCACGCGTGCGGCCATGACCTGCACACCGCCGCGCTCCTCGGCGCCGCGAAGTTGCTGTGCGCCCGGCGCGAGCAGTTGGCCGGGGACGTGGTGTTCATGTTCCAGCCCGGCGAAGAAGGCTGCGACGGGGCGGGGAAGATGATCGAAGAGGGCGTACTCGAGGCGGCCGGCGCCCCGCCGGTGGCCGCCTACGCGATGCACGTGGCCAGCTCCGGCATTCCGCGCGGGCTGCTGGCCGGACGCCCGGGCCCGATCCTGGCCGGCGGCGATCTGCTCACGGCGGTGCTGAGCGGAGTGGGCGGGCACGGCTCCGCGCCGCACCTGACCCGCGACCCGCTGCCCGCCGCCTGCGCCGTCGTCGGCGCCCTGCAGACGCTGCTCACCCACACGGTCGACCCGTTCGACTCCGCGGTGCTGACCATCGGCGCGATCCACTCCGGCACCGCGGGCAACATCATCCCGGCGACGGCGCAGCTGGAAGGCTCGCTGCGCTGGTTCACGCCGCAGGCGCGCGACGCGCTGCGCGAGGGCTTCGAGCGCGTCTGCCGCGCGATCGCCACCGCCCACGGCGTGGAGGCCGAGACCCGGATCGTCGAGGCCGTCCGCGCCACGGTCAACGACGCCGCCGAAGCCGGCTTCGCCGCCACGGTCGCCGCCGATCTGCTCGGCGCCGCACGCTACCTGGACTTGCCACACCCCCTGACCGCCGGCGAGGACTTCTCCCGCGTACTCGAGAAGGTGCCCGGCGCCTTCGTGATGCTCGGCGTCGCCCCGCCGGGAGTCGATCCGGCCACCGCCGAAGCCAACCACTCGGCCCACGCCGTCTTCGACGACGCGTTCCTCGCCGACAGCGCCCGCTATCTCGCCGAACTCGCGACCCGACGGCTCGCGCTCGCCTGACAGCCCGTCATTCACGAAAAGGCACGCCGGGTGTCACCCACATGGCGTAATGCCGAAGGACACCGCCGCCGGACGGGTCTTGGCTGGAAGGAGGAACCCGATATCCCGGGAGGGATGAGCCATCATGCGCAAGGTAGTCGATTGCCGGGAATACCCGGAGGAGCATTGCACGCTCACCATCGCCGGTGAGGAAGACGAGGTCGTCGCTGCGGCGGCGTTGCACGCACAGGACAGGCACCAGAAGCCGGACACCCCCGAGCTGCGCGAAGAGATCCGCAGCGGCCTCAAGGACGAGGTGGCGGTCGGCTGACGGCGCCGGGAAAACGCTGAGAGATCGCTTCTAGTCGGTCCAGCCCACGAGTAGCGCGGCGTTGGTCCACAGCGCACTGCTGAGGTCCATCGTCGCGCCGGAGTCGAGGTTGACGAGGGCGAGCTGCATGGTGCCGATGTAGGCGAGGGTGTCGCTGTTCCGGGGGCCCCACAGGAAGTCGTCCTGGCCGGGTGAGGGCGAGCCGGCGATGTCGATGTAGGGAATCTGCCAGGATTTGCCGGGGCGGTCGGTCTGCGGGTTGATCTCCTCGACCTCGTCGAGGTTGCCGGCGCTCGTGGTCGGGGGCTCGATGACGATGGGCTGGCAGGTGCCGGGGCGGAAGAACGCGGTGCTGGTCGTGCCGTCGGCGATCCTCGCGTGCGGTGGCGTTGCTTGAGCGGCGGTCACGTCGCCGCTCAGGTCGGGGACGAGGTAGAGGTTGATCCCGCTGTCGATCAGGGCGAGACTGCCGCAGGACGCGAGGACCGACCACTGTGTCGGTTCGTTGTGGGTGATCGGCGCAGCGCCGGTGCGCAGTGTGGCGACCGTGGTGGTGTCCGCGGGCAGGGTATCCGAACTGTTCTGCGAGATGGCCGCGGGGAACGGGCCGCTCTGTTGGAACACCAGGTCGGTCGGGTTGAGCCAGGTTCCGCAGGTGAAGCTGGAATAGACGTAGCCCGGCGCGCCCTGCGAGCCGATCGGCCCCGCGGCGTATGCCTGGCTGGTGACGGTGTAGAGGCTCGTCATGTGCCCGGCATCGTCCGACAGGTAGAGGGCGTCGGCGGTGCCGACGGCGAGGTGCCGACCGTCCGGCGCCCAGCTTACGCAGCTGGCTTTGGCGGAGTCCGGTGGGCTGAGTGTGGTGTCGGCGCCGGTCTTGAGATTCCGCAGCACGAGGCCCTTGCCGGCGCCGTAGGCGAGCGTGGTCCCGTCCGGCGAGACCGCGGCGGCCACGACCAGCGCGGAGGATCCCGAGACCCGCGTACCCGGCGCGGCGACGAGCTGCTTGTCCACGGCCGTCCCGTCGGCGCCGAAGGTGACCTGGTCGAGCTCGCCATCGAGGGTCTCGACGATCAGCCTTCCGGTGAACTGAGGTCCGCTCGGAGCCGCGGTGGCGGAATGGCTCGCCCCAGTACACGCGGTGACACCGGCGAGCACTCCTGCGGCAAGCAGGCCGATGACGCCGACGCGGTGGGATACGTTCGTCATGCTTGCATTAGTAGCGCGGCGCGACTGGGACCGGTACCCGTTGGCCGAATCAGCACTCTTAGGACTGGTCCTCAGGCCGTGCCGCTCCGTTCCGCGTCTGCGTCCGCGTCTGTTCCCGTGTCGGTTACCGTCGCGCGTGCAGCCTGAGTGGGCGTCACCTTGGCTTCCAGCATCAGGATGTCGGCAGTCTGGAACGCCTCGGCGACGCTGGTGACGCGGTCGAGTTCGGCCAGTCCGACGGTCACGCTGACCGGGGTGCCGGGAACCAGGTGTTCCCAGTCGTAGTCCGCGACCGCGGCGGTGAGCCGGTCGGCGACGCCGCGGGAGTCCGCCACCGTCGTGTCCGGCATGAACAGCACGAACTCGTCACCGCCGTAGCGGGCGAGAAAATCACCGCGGCGCAGGGAGCTGGCGATGAGTCCGGCCGCCTGCTCGAGTACCTGGTCGCCGGCGAGGTGCCCGTGAACGGTGTTGACGGCCTTGAACCGGTTCAGGTCGGCGACGCCGAGAGTGCCGCTGCCGCCGCGACCGACCAGCTCGCCGATGTAGCGCTCGAAGTGGCGCCGGTTGGGCAGGCCGGTCAGCGGGTCGGTCAGGGCCTCGTCGGCATAGCGGCGGAGATTGCGCCGCACCTCTTCGTAGTTCAACGAGTCGGTCACGCCGCCGATGACGAGACCGTAGAGATCGCCGGTCGCCTCCCCGAGCACCCGGGTCACCTCGAGCGCCGAATCGTGCGCGGCCTGATAGTCCCCGAGTGCGGCCTGGGCCAGTGACCTGAGCCGAGGAACTTCGCCGAGGCCGAGCAGGGAGTGGATCATGCTCGTGTCCTCGAGCACGCTCAGCGCTTCGCCGGGCCTGCCCTCGGCGGTGGCCAGGGCGGCGTCACCGAGGTGGATCAGCTCGGCGTTCTGTGGGGTGCCGGCCGCATCGGCGCGCAGCAGGGCGCGCGCGTCCGAGCGCTGCGGGCCGCCGGTGACGGCGTGTCGCGCGATCGCGTAGCCGAGGTAGGGGTGTTCCGAGCCGTTCACGTCGTCGGGCCCGAGGTTCTTGGTGAGTTCGTCGAGTATCGCGCTCGCCTCGTGCTGGTTGCCCTGCTGGTCGAGGAAGAGGGCATAGCGCACGAGGATGCGCGGGTGCGCGGTGTAGACGCGATCCTCGACGGTCCCGTTCTCGCTGATCTTCCGGGCGTTCGCCAGGGCCGCGACCGCTTGCGTGTGGAAGCCCACCAGGGAGTACACGTCGGCGACGGTGATCCAGGCGAGCATGCTCTCGTGGTCGGCGGGCGCGCTCTCCATGATCCGCGTTCCGCGCACGAGCTGCACCATGCAGCGCTGAAGAGATCCCTGGTAGTAGGCCACCTCGGCGGCCAGCGCGTGGAACTTGCCCTTCTGCGCGGGCACGGTGGCGTCGGGGCGCTGCAGATACCGCCAGACGGTGTCGAGCACAGCCGGACACTCCGCCACCCGTTGCAGGTTCAACAGTGCCACGAGCTTGATGAGCAGGACCGGGGCGATGTCGGGCGAGTCGGGTGACTCGGCGAGCGCGGTGTCGGCGTATTTCACGGCCTGCGCATAGTGCCCGTCCCCCAGCAGCCGGGAAGCGACGGCGCGCTGCACCCCGCGTTCGGGCCGCCGCGCGGCCGCCTCGGCGTCCCGGCGGATCCAGGAGCGCAGCGCCTCGGGCTGCACCCCGAGCTCAGCGGCCAACGCCGAGATCGACGGACGCGGCTGCGTGGACTTGTACAGCCGGACCGCTCTGTCTCGAGACCAAGGAGAACTCCGCCTTTGGCTACTCATTCAGTGACTCCATTTGTGTGCTCCATCCCAACATGGGCATGGTCGACCCGCAATGCGGATAACACCCTGATTCGCCCGAGCGGGGTTGCGGCGCGAAGAGCCGACTCTCATCATGGGAGTCTGCTTTCTCAACGACTTCGATAGGGGGTGCCTGGCATGGCACAGGTTTCAGTGGTCGGCCCGGACGAGGGCGAGTCGATCCAACTCGGCAGGACCACGATGCGGATCCTGGAAGACGGCTCGCACACCGACCACCGGCTCGGGATGGGCGAGATCACCCTCGCCCCGCACACCGACGGCCCGCCGCAGCACCGCCACGCCCGCCACGACGAGGGCTTCTACGTCGTGTCCGGTACGGCGCGCTTCACCGTGGGCGAGCGCGTGTACGACGCGCCGGCCGGAACCCTGGTCATGGTCCCGCCGGGCGCACCGCACACCTTCGCGAACCCGACGGACGCGGTGACGGTGCTGCTCAACACGTTCACGCCGGACCTGTACGTCAACTACTTCCGGGACCTGCGCGACATGATCGCCGGCGGACAGCCGCTCACGCCCGAAGCCACGATCCAGGCGATGAGCCGCTACGCCACGGAACCGTCCACCGACTTCGCCTGATCCCACTCGCGCACCCGAACAAAAGTCGGGGCGAGCGCGCGGGCCGCTGGGCGTGGCGCGCGGGCTCGGCCCGCGTGGGCACCCATGCTGCTGACTAGAAATGTCCGGCACACAGTCGCGCACAGTCGCGTGAAGGGATCCCACCATGGCAGTTCAGACCGCCGTCTCCGCGCAGGAGGCCGCCGACCGGCTGGCCATCCGCGAGCTCGTCGACGCCTACGCGCACCGCGCGGACCGCCGCGACGCGAAGGGGCAGATGGCGCTGTTCACCGAGGACGCCGCGTTCCTGGTGTTCATGGACTACGGCTCCGCGACCCCCACCCAGGAACTCCACGGACGCGAAGCGCTCGCCCCGGTGTTCGACAACCTCAACACCTACGCCGTCACCATGCACTTCAACGGCCAGAGCACCATCGAGCTCCAGGGGCTCGGCGCCACCGGCAAGAGCTACTGCCTCGCCCACCACCTGTCCGTCGCCGAGGACGGCTCGCGCACGCTGATGATCGCTTCCATCCGGTACCTCGACACCTTCACCAAGCAGGACGACCGCTGGCTCTTCGCCGAACGCCGCCTCCTGGTCAACTGGACCGATACCCGCCCGTCCACGCCGTGACCGAACGCTTGCCCGCCTGACCGCCTGACCGGCTGACCCGCCGACCGGCCCAGCCGAGGTCACCGTGCGGAAGGCCGCCGCGTGGTCGTGCAGCGCAGGCCGTCGAGCAGGATCGCGACGATGTGCCGGCTGTGCTCGGGGCCTTGCCCGGGGACGGGTTGGGACAGCTGAGTGATGGCGTGCAAAAGATCCTCGGCGCTGACGTCGGCGCGCACCGTGCCGTCGGCGACTGCGGCGTCGAGCAGCGCGGCGAGGGTGGGGCCGAGTCGCTGCAGGAAGTAGTCGGGCAGCCCGGAGAACGCCGGGTCGCCCGAGTGCAGTGCGGCGGCGATGCCGCGTTTGGTCGCGAGCAGCTCGGTGAGCCGGTAGACCCACGCGGTGAGCGCGTCCGCCGGCTGGTGCGCACCGCTCAGGGCCGGGCCCGCGTCGGCGACGGCGTCGATCCCGCTTTCCACGACGGCTTTGACCAGGTCAGAGCGCTGCGGGAAGTGCCGGTAGAGCGTGCCGACGCCCACGCCGGCCAGGTCGGTGATCTCCTTCGCCGGCGCGTCCACGCCCGAGGTGGCGAAGACGGTCCTCGCGGCCTCGATCAACGCATCGATGTTGCGCTGCGCGTCGGCCCGGCGCCGGCGCGGCGCCGCTTCGCCCTCGCCCGGCTGTGCGGGGCCGGGCGGCGAGTCCGCGGCTCGTGTCCCGTCTTCAGACGCCACGTCGCCCCCCTTGCCTAACCGGAAAAGTTTTCCGTATAGTCGGTTGTGGAAAAGTTTTCCACTTAGTGCAGCCTACGGCACCGATCCGGTGCCGACCAGCTCAGGGAGTGATTCCCATGCAGTACCGCACCCTCGGCCGCACCGGCATCCAGGTCAGCCCGTACGCCCTGGGCACCTTGATGTTCGCCACCGCGATGGGCAACGCACCGGAGGAATCGGCCCGCATCATCGGCAAGGCGCTGGACGCCGGCATCAACCTCATCGACACCGCCGACGCGTACGGCGACTCCGAGGAAGTCGTCGGCAACGCCTTGAGGGGCCGCCGGGACGAGGTCGTGCTCGCCACCAAGTTCGGCCGACCGACTGGCCAAGACCCCAACCAGCAGGGTGCCTCCCGGCGCTGGATCGTCACCGCCGTGGAGAACTCGCTGCGCCGCTTGCAGACCGACCACATCGACCTCTACCAACTCCACCGCCCCGACCCCGGCACCGACATCGAGGAGACCCTCGCCGCGCTGACCGACCTGATCCGCAGCGGCAAGGTCCGCGCGATCGGCGCGTCGCAGACCCCTGCGTCCGACATCATCGAGGCCCAGTGGATCGCCGAGCGGCGCGGCCTCGCGCGCTTACGCACCGAACAGCCGCCCTACTCCCTGCTCAACCGTGGGATCGAGCGCGAGATCCTGCCCGCCGCGCAGCGCTACGGCATGGGCGTCCTGGTCTGGGGACCGCTCGGCCAGGGCCTGCTCACCGGCCGCGTGCGCCAGGACCGGCACAACGACCTGCGCCGCGCCGGCATGATGCGCCACCTCACCGACGAACGCCGCCTCGAGGTCGTCGAACGGCTCATCCCGCTCGCCCACGAAGCCGGAATCCCGATGACCCACCTCGCGATGGCCTTCACCATCGCCCACCCCGACGTCACCAGCGCGCTGCTCGGCCCGCGCACCGCAGAGCACTTAGACGACCTGCTCGCCGGCCTGGAGGTCACCCTCGCCGACGACGTCCTCGACCGCATCGACGAGATCGTCCCGCCCGGCACCGACGTCGGCACCCTCGACCAGGCCTATCAGCCCCCAGCCCTGCAGAACCCAAACCTGCGCCGCCGCCCTCTGACCGCCCGCAGCGCCGCCTGACCCACGACGCGGCCTGACCCACGGCCGACGTCCCCGGACGACGCCGGCGCAATAGGCAGGCTGCCTGCTTTCCTGTAGAGTGCGAGGGGAGTTAGGCAGGCAGCCTGTCGATTGTGCTCGGCGGGTCGAGCCGGAAGGACGAGGAGTAGATGGGCGTCGAAATCCGGGCAGAGTCCATACCCCCGGGCACGGTCGAAGCGGCCGACGCGGCCGACACCGGAAGCCGGGCGCCGTTCAGCGCGAGGTTCACCACTCCGCTCTACCTGGGCTCGATCCTGAACCCGGTCAACAGCTCCCTGATCGCGACGGCGCTGGTGCCGATCGCGACGGCTCTGCACGTGAGCGTCGGCTCCACGGCGATCCTGATCTCGAGCCTCTACGTGACCTGCGCCGTCGCCCAGCCCGCCGCGGGCCGGCTGGCCGAGGAGTTCGGCCCGCGCCGGGTGTTCGTGGCCGGAGTCCTGATGGTCCTGGTCGCGGGCCTGGTCGGCGCGGTCGGCCGGGACATCGGCATGCTGCTGGTCGCACGCGTGCTGATCGGCGCCGGCACGTCGGCCGGATTTCCGGCGGCCATGCTGCTCATCAGGCGGCGCGCGCAGGCGGCCGGGATGAGCGAGCCGCCACGCAACGTGCTCGGCGGCATCGCCGTCGCGGGGGCCGCGACCATCGCCATCGGTCCGGCCGTCGGCGGGGTCATGATCGGCTGGTTCGGCTGGCAGACCGCCTTCTGGATCAACCTGCCCGTCGCCGCGCTCGCGCTGGTCCTGACACTGCGTTGGATCCCCGAGGACAACCGCGTCACGCGCACGAACTCGGCGCGCGAACTCGCTTCGCGCCTCGACGCGGCGGGCATCCTCGCTTTCGCCGCGACGCTGGTCACACTGCTGGTGTTCCTCAATGCGCTCCCCACCGCCCATTGGTGGGTCCTGATACTCGCCGTGGCCTTCGGCGCCGCGCTGACGGTGTGGGAGCTGCGGGCCGCGAGCCCGTTCCTGGACGTGCGGCTGCTGGTGTCCAACGCGGCGCTGACCCGCACCTACCTGCGCAACGGGATGACCCTGCTGGGCACCTACGTCATCATGTACGGGCTGACCGAGTGGCTCGAGTCGGCCCGCGGCATGTCCGCCGAGCAGGCCGGCCTCCTGCTGATCCCGATGGGTGCCCTGTCCGCGCTGTGCGCCCGCGTCGCCTCGCGCAGCCCCCGGGTGCGCGGCAAACTCACCTTCTCCGCGCTCGTCCTGTTCATCGGGGCGATCGCGAGCCTGCCGCTGACGGCGCACTCGCCGGTGGCGGCGGTCATCGGTGTCACGGCCCTGTTCGGCCTGACCTCCGGTGCGAGCGTGGTCGCCAACCAGACCGTGCTCTACCGCGAGTCCCCGCCCGAGCGCATCGGCGTCGCCTCCGGGCTGCTGCGGACCTCCGGCTATCTCGGCTCCACCGCCTCGGCGGCGATCACCAGCTTCGCCTTCCACACCCGCGTCGACGATTCGGGCATGCACGAGATCTCCTGGGTCCTGGTCGCCGTCTCGGCGGTCGTCCTGGCGATGACCGTGCTCGACCGCCGGCTCAAGGCCACCGACGCAGAACTCGAAGCCGCGGCGCTGCGATCAGGACCGTAAGCCCACCCCGACCCTCCTCCGCAGTGCAGACAGCACGAGCGGAGCAGGCAGTACCACGATCATACGAAGAGCAAGGGAAGACCATCTCGTGACCACGCCCACCGTACCCACCATCGATCCGGCCCGCGCCGCCCTGCTGCTGATGGACTTCCAGCCGGCCATTCTGGCGGCCGTCCCCGGCGGCGAGCAGGCCCTCGAGCGCGCCCACGACGCGCTGGCCTGGGCCCGCGAGCACGACGTCCAGGTCGCGCACGTGCGCGTCGCGCTCGACGAGGACGACCGCGCCGCCGTCCCCGCGCACAACAAGGCCTTCTCCTTCGCGGCGTCCCAGGGGTGGCTGGACGACGGCCTGCCGCACACCGACACCCACGAATCGCTCACCGCCCTCACGCGCGAGGACGACATCCTGGTCCGCAAGATCCGTATCAGCGCCTTCGCCAGCGAGACCGATCTGCGCGTGCTGCTGCGCGAGAAGGGCATCGACACGCTGGTGCTCGCGGGCCTGTCGACCGGCGGCGTCGTGCTCACGACCGTGCGCCAGGCGGCCGACGAGGACTTCCGCGTCTTCGTGCTCGAGGACGCCACCGGCGACCCCGACGAGGAGATTCACCGGGTGCTGACCCGCAAGCTCTTCCCCCAGCAGGCCGAGGTGATCGCCACCGGAGAGCTCCGGGGCCTGACTCAGCCTGCGTAAGACCTCGTATCGTGAGCCCCGCGACTCCCGTGCCCAGCGCACGGGGGCGCGGGGCTCACGGCTCGCTGTCGGCGAGCCGGTTCATGATCGCGGCGGCCTCGATCAGGATCCGCTGCTCGCGCGCACTCGTGTGCGCCAGTAGAGCCGCCTTGATCCATGCCTCGCGAGCCAGCGGAAGAGCGGCATTCAGGGTTGCGCCCTCCGCACTCGCCCGTACCAGCGTCCGCCGCGCGTCGTCCGGGTCCTTGGTGGTCTCGACCAGCCCCTGCCCGCGCAGCGCGGCGACCGTTTCGGCCATCGACTGCCGCCGCACATGCTCAGCCCGCGCCAGATCGACGATGCTGACCGGTCCCTCCTGCGCCACCCGGTGAAGGGTCGTCAGCTGAGACCAGGTCACGAGCAGCTCGTCCTGGGCGGACTCGGTGCGCAGCCGGGCGCGCAGCCTCGTCATCGCCGCCATCAGGGCGCCGGCCGTCTCGGCCGCGAGAGTCGTCTGCTCGCTCATCCGCGAAGACTATCGCGCGCACGCAGGCAGGACCGGCTACGTCGTTCCCCCCGTGCCGGTGCGCGGGCCGGGTGACTGCCGGCCGCCGGAACGCGGCGGACGGGGCGCGGGTTGCGCGCGCAGGCGGGCGGTGTGCTCCTCCTGGATCTCCCGGTTGACCGTGAGGAAGGCGATGACCGTCTCGAGCTGCTCGGGTTCGAAGCGCTCGAGGATCCTGCGAGTGGCGTCGTCGAGGAACGGCCCGATCAGCCCGTAGGCGCGCAGGGCGGCGGCCTGGGTGATGCGGATCAGGGAACTGCGGCCGTCCGCGGGATTCGGGCTGCGGGTGAGGTACTCGAGCTTCTCCAGCCGGTCGAGCATCGTGGTGACGCTGCCGGTGGTCAGGCCGAGGCGTTCGGCCAGCTGCTTGGGGGCGATCTGCTCCACGCCCAGCAGGATCTCCAGGCAGCGCAGGTCGGTCTCGTTGACGCCCATCAGCCGGGCCAGCTCGCGGTCGAAGTCGTCCACCGCGCCCTGGTATCCCTGCACGGCCGCGCCCAGGCGGACGCCAACGGGCTCAGCTTGATTTGACATTCAAGGTATCTGCCTTCACCGTGGAGTTAGCTTGAGTTCCAAGATACACCAGGCCCCGGAAAGGACAGGGCGTTCACGATGACGTCGCTCAAGACGGAAGAAACGGCACACGAGCCCGCCGAGCCCCCACGGGCGGGCGGCGCGGCCGGCTATGCGAAGAGGTGGGCGGCGGCCTGGGTGATGATCCTCGCCGCGCTGATGGACATGATCGACGGATCGATCGTCAACACCGCGCTGCCCTCGATAGGCCGCGGGCTGCACGCCTCGTCCGCGCAACTGCAGTGGACGGTCTCGGCCTACATGCTGGGCTTCGCCGCGACGCTGATCATCGCCGGGCACCTGGGCGACCGCTACGGCCGCAAGAACCTGTTCCTGCTGGGCACCGCGCTGTTCGCCGCCGCCAGCCTGGCCAGCGCGCTCGCCCCGGACGCCGGGGCCCTGGTCGCCTTCCGCGGGGTCCAGGGCGTGACCGCGGCGATCCTGATGCCGCAGGTCCTGGCGTCCTTCCGGACCATGTTCGACGGTGAGGAGCGGGGCAAGGCCTTCGCGCTCTACGGGGCCATCGCCGGAATCTCCACCGCGTTCGGCGTCCTGCTCGGCGGCGTGCTCACCGACTGGAACCTGTTCGGCTGGGGCTGGCGCACCATCTTCGTCGTCAACCTGCCGCTCGCCGCCGTCGTGCTGATCCTCGGCACGCTCTGGATTCCGTCCTCCAGGGACGACGGCTTTCGCGGCCGCGTCGACCTGCTCGGCAGCCTCGTGCTGGCCGGATCGCTCGTCGCGATCGTCCTGCCGCTGGTCCAGGGCCGCTCCAACGGCTGGCCGGTCTGGGGCTGGATCCTGCTGGCCGCCGGCATCGCCGCCCTGTTCGCGCTGGCCTGGTCGGAGAAGGCCAGGCGGATCGAGCACCCGCTGTTGAACGCCGGCCTGTTCCGCAAGCCCACCTTCACCGCGGGCCTTCTGATCCAGATGCTCTTCTACGGCGGCATGTCCGGGTTCATGCTCGCATTCACCATCTGGCTCCAGTCCGGGCAGGGCTACAGCCCCGCGCAGGCCGGTCTGCTGATGGTCGCCTTCTCCGCCGGCGCGATCCTCGGCGCCCCAATGGTCGACGCCCTGGTCGCCAAACTCGGCCGCACCCTGCTGATCCTCGGCGCGGCCGTCATGGCCGGCGGCTTCGCCTGGGTCGCCCACGCCGTCGACGCCTCCGCGCAGCAACACTCCAGCGCCTGGCCGCTGGTCCCCGGACTGGTTCTGGCCGGTATCGGCCTGATCTTCCTGGTCATTCCGCTGGTCAACACCATCCTGTCGACCGTCACGCCGCAACGGGCCGGGGGTGCCTCCGGAATCCTTTCCACCGCCCAGCAGTTCGGCGGCGCCCTGGGGGTCGCGGTCATCGGCAACGCGTTCTTCTCCACCGCGGACCGAGGGTTGACCAAAGCCTTCGTCCACGCCGCGCCCTGGGCAGTCGCCGCCTACATCGGCTGCGCGCTGCTGTGTCTGGCCCTGCCGCGCAAGGTCGTCACCGAGGACCCGACCGCCTGACGGCCGCCGCCGACCAGAGCCCGATCGGACGTCTTACGGCCGAGGGCAGCACAACGCCCCTTCCCGAACGCGCCCTAATCCTGGCCGGCTCGGGCTTCCTGGTCGGCGATCTCCTGGGCCCAGAGTTCGTGCTCGTGCTCGGCCCAGGAGCGCGGGACGGTCCCGCGGCGCATCCCGGCCCGCGCATGCCGGTCGCCAACCGCGAAGTACACATGGCCGATGATGTCGAAACCGACCGCCAAGGCCAGCCAGTCGTGCACGAACGTCGCACCGGTCCGCATCGAGACACTCGCGAGACCCTGGAACCACATGATCGTCCCGGTACCCGCCATCACCAGGATCGCGCCGCACAGGAACGCCGCGTTCAACTTCTGGCCCGCGTTGAACTTCCCGACCTTCAACCCGCGCTCCCGAACCCGCCCCCGCTTCCAGCCCCGGTGCCTGAGCCAGGCCAGATCCTGCGCCGTGTGACGGTTCAGCCGCCGCGCATCCGCACGGTAAGCCTTCGAGAACACCCCGGCCGCCATCGGCACCGGCAACGCAAACCCGCAATACAGATGCACCACCGCCACGAACTGACGATGGCCCGTATAGATCGCCAACTGGTCGTTGTACAAAATCGCGCCCGTCGCGATCAGCACGAACATCAGCACAGTGGTGGCCCAGTGCACGTAGCGCTCCGCCCGGGTGAAACGCTCGATCCGCCCCGCCTCGTCACGTGGTGGGGGCATCGTTCCTCCCGTTCGACGCACCGACCCACCCGTCCACCGCGTACCCGAAACCCTCCCAATACCCCGGCTCCACCCGATCCACCAACTGAATCTCCGAAAGCCACTTAATACTCTTATACCCATACATCGGCGCCGCGTACAACCGCACCGGACCACCGTGATCATGCGTCACCGCACCCCCCAGCATCCGCAACGCCACAATCATCTCCGGATCACGCGCCTGATCCAAAGTCAGCGACTCGGTGTAGACGCCGTCAAAGGACACGAACCGCAACGCCCTCGCCCCGGGCTTCACCCCCGACGCCGCCAGAATCGCACTCAACCGCACCCCGCCCCACGGCACATCCGGCACCCGCCAACCGGTCACACACTGGAAGTCGGCGACGATGTCGGTCTGCGGCAGAGCAGCGAGATCCGACAGCGAATAACGCCGCTCCCTCTCCACCAGGCCGGTCACAGCGAGCCGGTAGGTCGCGGGATCAGCCACCGGAACACTGCCGGTCACCGAGTAATACCGGAAATTACCCCCGAACGGCAGAATATTGAGCAAACCGGTCGGATCATGCTCAGCGACCTTCGCCAACGCGTCACTGACACTCCGCCCCGTCACCACCCCCACAGCCCCCAACGCCAGCACCGACAAGATAACCCGGCGCCCGATCGGCCTGCC
>NZ_JAGSOG010000165.1 GCF_018139695.1 Actinospica durhamensis
CCGGATCCCGTTCCCCCACACGCTCTCGCCCAGCCCCTGCCGGAACAACTGCTTCCGGACGTCCAGGTCCCCCCGGAGCGCACGCTCCCGCCGCCGGCCGTCACGGCGCAGGGCCCTGATGCGCCCCGGACCCCGGTGCGCGCGTGGATCATGTGGCTCGCCGCCGTGGCCGTGTACCTCGTGGCCGTGTTCAACCGCGGCAGCCTCGGCGTCGCCGGATTCGCCGCGGAACGCCGGTTCGGCATCAACGCCTCGGCCCTGTCCACCTTCTCCATGCTCCAGGTGCTGGTCTACGCGGGCATGCAGATACCGGTGGGCCTGCTGATCGACCGGCTCGGGCCGCGCCGGATGCTCATCAGTGGCCTGAGTATCATGTGCGTCGCCCAGGCCTGCTTCGCCGCCGTGCCCTCCTTCGGCCTGGCGCTCGCCGCGCGCGGCCTGCTCGGCTGCGGCGACGCGATGATCTTCATCAGCGTGCTGCGGATCGTGGCGGCCTGGTTCCCGGTGCGCCGGGTGCCGCTGCTGACCCAGCTCACCTCGCTCACCGGCGCGGCCGGCGGCATCGCGAGCGCCTGGCCGCTGGCCTGGGCGCTGCGCACCTTCGGCTGGAGCGGGACCTTCCTCGCCATCGCGGGCGCCGGGGTGGCGGTGCTGGTGCTGCCCGGCGTGGTGGTGCGCGACGCCCCGCGCGCCGAGCCCGTCGCGTCTGCCGAGCCCGCCGAGCCCGCCGAGCCCGCCGTCGACGCCCCGGCGGCCCGGACCCGGGTGCGGGTCCAGATGCGCGAGGCGTGGGGCCGGGCGCACACCCGGCTGGGGTTCTGGATCCACTTCACCACGGGCTTTCCCGGCGCCGTGTTCGGCCTGCTGTGGGGCTACCCGTTCCTGGTGCAGGGCGAGGGCCTCGGCTCGGGCACGGCCAGCGCCCTGCTCACGCTCCTGATCTGCGCCGGCATGGGGATATCCTTCGGGTTCGGCATCCTGCTGACCCGCCGGCCGCACCAGCGGATTCCCTACGCACTGGCCGTGATCGCGGTGACAGCGTGCATGCTGGCCACGGTGCTGCTTTGGCCCGGCCGCGCGCCGCTGTGGCTGCTCGTCGTACTGATCCTCGCGTACGCGACGAACGGCGCCGGTTCCATGATCGCCTTCGACATCGCCCGCGGGGCCAACCCGCCGGAGAGCCTGGGCACCGCCTCCGGCATGGTCAACGTCGGCGCCTTCATCGCCTCGGCCATCACCCTGCAGGTGACCGGATTCCTGGTGGACCGCACCGGCGCCGGGCACGCCGTGACCGCCGCCGCCGCGGTCGCCGGCTACAAGACGGCCTTCTGCTTCCCGTTCCTGCTGCTCGGGATCGGCGCCACGCAGATCCTGCGGCTGGCCCGGATCACCGGCGAGTTCACCCCGTCCCTCGGCGCCCGGCACGCCCGCGGTGGACGCGGCGGCCACGGCGCCGCCGGCGAATGCGGGGCCTGAGTCAGTCCGTGCCCGGCCCGTCCGCGGCCTCCCGCGTCCCGCCGCCGAGCACCTCGCCGAGCGCCGTCAGCAGCGCGGCGGTGGTGAACGGCTTGTGCAGCAACGCCATGCCGTCGGGCAGCGGCCGGTCCCCGGGCAGGGTGCCGGCCGAGTAGCCGGACATGAGCAGCACCGGCAGCGCCGGATCCTGCTCGCGCACCGCCGTGGCGAGTTCGATCCCGGACATACCGGACATGACCAGGTCGGTCAGCAGCGCGTCGACCGACCCGGCGGACTCGCGGTACACCCGCAGGGCCTCGCTCGGCGCCGCGATGCCGACGGTCCGGTATCCGCCGCGTCCGGCCATCCGGCAGACCAGGTCGCGTACCGCGTCGTCGTCCTCGACCACGAGCAGGGTCTGGCCCCGGCCCTGCGCGGGCGCCGGCTCGGGCGACGCGGGCGCCACGGTGGGCCGCTCGACCGCGGGCAGGTCGATCCGCACCACGGTCCCCTCGCCGGGCCGCGAGCTGATGGCGATCTCGCCGCCGGCCGCCTTGACCACCCCGTACGCCGAGGAGAGCCCGAGTCCGGTGCCCGCCTCGGCGTCGGTGGTGAAGTAGGGCTCGAACACGTGCTTGCGCACCCGCTCGGGCATGCCGGAGCCGGTGTCGGACACGCTCAGGCGCACGATCGAGGCCGGCCCCACACCGTCGGGGCTCTGGTCGGGGTCCGGGTTCTGGCCGCCGTCCGCCGCGCCCGCCCGCCGCACGTTGGCGGTCTCGATCTCCAGCCGTCCGCCCGAGGGCATCGCGCGCCGGGCGTTGGTGACCAGGTTCAGCAGCAGCCGCTCCAGCTCGCTGCGGTCGATCCGGATCGGGCGCAGGTCCGGGGCCAGACGGGTGACGAACGTGACGTCCTCGCCGATCGTGCCGCGCAGCACCCGTTCCGTGTCGGCCACCACCTCGTTCGCGTCCAGGGTCTCCGGGCGCAGCGGCTCCTGGCGGCTGAACACGAGCAGCTGCCTGGTCAGCGCCGCGCCGCGCTCGGCCAGAGTGTGGATCGCGGCCATGCCGGGGCGGTGGGGGCTGTCCGGCGGCAGGTCGGTCAGGGCCAGGTCGGTGTGGCCGAGGATCACCGCGAGCAGGTTGTTGAAGTCGTGCGCGATCCCGCCGGCCAGCCGGCCCATCGACTCGAGCCGCTCGGCCTGGCGCAGCTGCTGCTGCATCGCGTCGCGCTGACGGTCCGCGATGACCCGGTCGGTGATGTCGCGCAGGATCCCCTCCACCGCGGTCACCCGGCCGTCCTGATCGTGCAGCGCCACCGCCCGCTGCTCGGTCCAGGTGTCCGCGCCGTCCGCGCGAGGCCAGCGCACCACCAGCGGACGGGGGTCCGAACTGTGCCAGGCGGCCGCGAGCGCGTCCCGGTCCTCCGGCGCGACCAGCGCGAACAGCGTGGCCGGGTCCCCGCACAGCTCCTGCGGCGCCCGGCCGAGCACGGCGCTCGCGGCGGGGCTGACGTATTCGACCTCTTCGGTCGGGTGCACCCGGTAACGGAACATCACATCCGGGGTGTGGTCGGCGAACAGCCGGAAGCGCTGCTCGCTCAGCCGCACCGCCACCTCCGCCGCCCGCCGCTCCCGCCGGACCTCGGTCTGGCGCAGCTCCCGGCGCACCACCCGCACCAGCCGGGCCGGCTGGTCCTTGAGCACGAAGTCGTGCGCCCCGGCCCGCATCAGCGCGGTCGCGGACTCCTCGCCGATCCGCCCGCTGACCAGGATGAACGGGATGTCCAGGCCGCTCGCCTTGACCAGGTCGAGCGCGTCCTCGGCGCCGAAGCCGGGCATCCAGTAGTCCGAGATCACCAGGTCGGGCGGACGCTCGCGCAGCGCCTCCCGGGCCGCCTCGGCCTCATCCACCCGCTCGTACTCCAGCTCCACCCCGCCGCGCCGCAGGTGCGCGACCACCAGCACGGCGTCGTCGGGGTTGTCCTCGCAGATCAGGATCCTGATCGGGTCGGCCATCAGAGCGTCCCCGGGTCCGGGCAGGGTTCGTTCACCGTGAGCCAGTACGAAGCCAGCGTCCCGACCATGGGGACGAAGTCGGCGAAGGACACCGGCTTGCACACGAAGCTGTTCGCGCCGCCGAGGTAGCAGTTGAGGATGTCGCGCCGCTCCCGTGAGGTGGTCAGCACGATCACCGGCAGCAGCCAGGTGCGCGCGTCCGCGCGCAGCCGCCCGAGCACCTCGAGCCCGCTGATCTTCGGCAGGTTGATGTCGAGCAGCACCAGCGCGGGTGCCAACCCCGGCCCGCCGTGCGCCGGCAGCAGCTGCTCCAGGCACTCCTCGCCGTCCGAGACGGCCACGATCCGGTTCCCGAAGCCGTTCTTGGCGAAGGCGCGGCGGGTGAGCAGGACGTCGTCCGGATTGTCCTCGGCCAGCAGGATCGGCGCGTCGGTCACGCTCCGTCACCCCCGGGTCCGTGCGCGCCGAACCCGGCCCTGGCCAAGTCCTCGGCCATCAGCCCGGGCACGATGCCAGCCCGCGTCGAGCCGGTCCGGTGACGCATCGCTTCCGCCTTGGGGACGGGAAACCTCGGTCGCTCCATGGTCGGCCGGGCCGACCAGGGCGGCAACCCGGGTCGTCGGTCCGGGCCCGGGGGAGCGCCGGGAATCTTGAGCGGAACCTGACCATGCCCACACGCTCCCTTTCGGCGCCCGGGCGAGCCTGGTGGAGTAGATCAGTGCGAGGTGCGAGAGGTGGGTGCGATGGAGGCTGCGCGGCACGGAGCCCCGGCCCGCCCGGCCGTGGACCTCGAACGCCTGGCCCGGGTGCGCTCCGAGGTGGGCGACCGGACCCTGCGCCGCTACGCCCGCGCATACCTGGACCTGCTCTTCGCCCGGATCGAGCGGATCGAGCAGGCGATGGCCGCCGCCGACGCCGCCGAGGCCCGCCGGATCATGTTCGACCTGCGGGTGAGCAGCGACATGCTGGGCGCGGCCCGGCTGCCGCGGATGATCGCCAAGCTGGAGTCCTCGCCGCAGAGCTGGGTCGCGCTGAGTGCGGCGCACCTGCGCGGGGTGCGCCGCGAGGCCCGGCGGGTGGCCACCGAGCTCGGCCGCTACCTCGACGGCAACGGCCTCGGGCACGCCGCGGCCGGCCGGTGAGGCTCCGCGCGGGCGGACCTGGGCGCAGTCAGCTCTCCGGCGAGCCGAAGCGGTACCCGATGCCGCGCACGGTGTGCACCCAGTGCCCGTCCTGCGCGCTCTCGCCGAGCTTGCGCCGCAGGTTCGCCACGTGCACGTCGATGACGTGGTCGTCGCCCGGCCAGTCGGTGCGCCACACCCGCCGGGCCAGCGTGTCGCGCTCCCACACCCGGCGCGGACGGCTCATGAAGGCCTCGAGCAGGTCGAACTCGGTCCGGGTGAGGTCCACCGGCTCCTCGGCCAGGGTCACCTCGCGGCTCTCCCGGTCCAGCGCCAGTTCGCCGATCCGCAGCACCGCGGCGTCGTCCTGCGGCTCGCGGTCGCCCGGATCGGCCAGCCGGGGGCGGCGGAACATCGCGCCGACCCTGGCACGCAGCTCGCGTGGCGAGAACGGCTTGCCCAGGTAGTCGTCCGCGCCGACCTCGAGCCCGATCAGCCGGTCGGTCTCCTCGGCCCGCGCGGTCAGCATGATGATGTAAGCGTTCGTCATCCCGCGCAGCGTCCGGCACACCTCGATGCCGTCCATGTCCGGCAGCGTCAGGTCCAGCGTGACCAGGTCCGGCGGGCGGCGGCGCGCCTGCTCCAGCGCGCTCGCCCCGGTGCCCGCGCCCACCGGCTCGAACCCGGCCTGCCGCAGCGTGTCGCACAGCAGCAGCCTGATGTCCGGCGCGTCCTCCACGATCAGGGCGATCCGGCGCTCGGTCTCGCCGTCCACGGCTACGCCCCGTCCCGCGGTCCGGGTTCCTGTGCGGCCGCGCGTCGTGCGGGCGCGGCCACCGCGGGGTCGAGTTCGTCCACGAGGCCGGACAGCCGCCGCACGCTCGCCTCCACCGTCCGCAGCGCGTCCGCCTGCTCGGGGGTGATCGGGCCGAAGCTGCCGTCGGCGAGAAGTTCCAGGTAGCCCAGCGCGCTGGTCAACGGGGTGCGCAACTGGTGGGTCAACGCGCCGAGCAGATCGCTTCCGCGCACGTCGAGCGGGCTTAACGCCTCGACCAGGGCCACGGTGGGCCGCGCGGAGTCACCCACCCGACCAGGTTAGATCGCCGCCGTGGGAGCGGCGAGTCGGCTCGCCGCGCCCGACCGGCCCGATCGGCTGCGGCCGGGCGCGGCCGACGCGAGTCCGAAGCCTTGAGCAAACGCTGACCATCGCTTGAACGCCGCTGGATCTTCGCCGCCGAGCCTGGATGAAGAGGGCGCGAGAAGCCCCCGCCACATCAGGGGAACAGGTGAAGAACGATGGCGATCATCGAAAGCTACCGGGCCGAGCCGGGCGCCGTCACCGCGCGAGCGCGGCCCGCGGCCGTGGACACGGCCCCGCGACAGACCCCGCCGAGCCCGGCGACGGCAGCGCTGCCGGCCGGCTCGCCCCGGGTGAGCGTGGTCATCCCGGCCCGCGACGAGGCGCGCAATCTGCCGCTGGTGCTCGCCGAACTGCCCGAGGGCCTGCACGAGGTCGTCTTGGTCGACGGCGGCTCGCGCGACGGCACCGTGGCCGCGGCCCGCCGGGCCCGCCCGGACGTGCGGGTGGTGCGCCAGACCCGCCGCGGCAAGGGGAACGCGCTGGTCTGCGGGCTGGCCGCGTGCACCGGCGAGATCGCGATCCTGCTGGACGCCGACTACTCGGCCGACCCGGGCGAGATCGCCGCGTTCGTGGCGAAGCTGCGCGAGGGCGCCGACCTGGTCAAGGGCAGCCGCTTCCTGCACGGCGGCGGCAGTTCGGACCTGACCGCGGTGCGCAGCCTGGGCAACAAGACCCTGCTGTTCCTGATGAACCGGCTCTACCGCACCTCGTTCAGCGACCTGTGCTACGGCTACAACGCGCTGTGGACGCGCTGCTTCGAGGACCTGGAACTGCCCTCGGTCGGCCCGGGTGAAGCAGAGTTCGGCGACGGGTTCGAGTTCGAGACCGTGCTGGCCGCGCACGCCGCCACCGCCCGCCTGGAGATCGGCGAGGTGCCGTCGTTCGAGCGGGACCGGCGGTTCGGCGAGAGCCACCTGAACACCTGGCGCGACGGCTGGCGGGTACTGCACGCGATCCTGCGCGAGCGGCTGCCCTCGGTCGCCGCCTGCCCGGCAGCCGGCCCGAGTGCCGAGCCGTCAGCCGAGGTGCTGGCCACCGCGGTCCCGGCGGGCGCGGAGAAGCGGTCATGAAGACGCGCGCGGCTCTCGCCGTGACCCAGCTGGACCTGGACCTGCCAGACGGACCGCTGGTCGGCCCGGCCGAGACGACCACCGTCCTGGCCCTGATCCGGCTGCACCGCCACCCGCTCGGGGTGGTGGAGGTGCGGATCGAGAGCGGACACCCGTTCGCCACCCGGCTGCGCCGCGCCGCCGTCCTCGAACTCGGCCCGGCCATCCTCGAACACGAACTGCGCGACCAGGCCGCCGAGCCGATGCCGTGGGAACTCGCGGAGCCCGCGACCGCGTCCGCCGCCCACGCCTTCGCCGACCCGTCCGTCCCGCCGTGTCTGCGCCGCCGGGCCACCCTGCTCGGCGACCCGCCGTCGATCAGCGTCGTGGTGGGCACCCGCGAGCAGCAGCCGGACCGGCTGGCCCGCTGCCTCGACTCGCTCGCCGCGGTGCGCTACCCGCGCTACGAGGTCCTGGTGGTCGACAGCGCGCCGGAGACCGACGCCACCCGCCGCCTGGTGAACCGGGCCGACGGGCCTGTACGGTACCTGCGCACCCGCCGCCCCGGCCGGGCTGCCGTGCACGAGCTCGGCGCGGCCGAGGCCACCGGACGGCTGCTCGCCTTCACCGGCGACGACGTGCGGGTGGACCGGGACTGGCTGCCCGCGCTGGCCGAGTCCTTCGCCGACGCCCAGGTCGGCTGCGTCGCCGGGCTGACCATGCCGGTGGACCCGCCCGCCCCGCCGCGCGGCATCCTCTCCCGCGGCGGCGCCTGGCGCGGCGCCACCCCGGGCCTGAACCTGGCCGTGGACGCCGACCTGGCCCACGACCTGCGCGGCTTCGACCCGGACGCGGTCGCCGAGCTCTCCGCCCGGGCGGCCTACCAGCCCGACGCGGTGGTCTGGCACCAGCACCGCGGCGCCCCGGTCGCGGCGCTCACCCTGAGCGCCGCCTCATGACAGGGCCCTGCAACGCCGTGCCAGGGCCCTCAATCGCCGCCGTGCACCCGGGCGTGCACCGCGCGGGCGACCCGAGGACTCGCGAACGCGGTGCCGCAGACGAACCGCATCAGCGGGCCGTACGAGGCGGCGGCGGGGAATCCGACGAAGTAGAGCCCTGGGATCGAGGACTGATATCCCGGGCCGAGCCTGGGCCAGTACTCCACCCGGGCCAGCTCGGCCCGCAGGTCCGGGCTCAGGAACGGGAAGGAGTCCGGCCCGATCCGGTAGCCGGTGGCCGCGATGACGTGCTCGGTGCGCAGCGTCTCGTCCCCGTCCGGGCCGGTCAGCAGCAGCTCGACGTCGCCGCCTGCCCCGGGCCGTACCCCGGCCACCGCCTGCCGGGTGCGGATCGGGATCCGGTCCTGCACCCGGTCGCGCAGCCACCACGCGCCGGCCGGCCCGAGCACCCGGGCGACGAGCGAGAGCCGGGCCGCGTCGGGCAGGTGCCGGAACGCGGCCGGACCCTTGACCACCGCGTACAGCGGCCAGCCGGGGCCGAGCGGGCCCTGCGGCTCGGGGATCTGGTGGTAGAGGCCGAGCAGCCGCCCGGTGTCGCGTCGTACGGCGACCCGGCGAACACCACGTCCGGCTTGCGCACCACCACGGTCGGCCGGGCTCCGGCCTCGGCCAGCAGTGCCGCGCTCTCCAGCGCGGACTGCCCGGCGCCGACCACCGCCACCTGCCGCCCGGCGAAGCGGGACAGGTCGTCGTGCTCGCTGCTGTGCGAGACCAGTCCGGCGCCGTGCAGATCCTCGGGCGGCCGCAGTTCGGGCGGGGTGTGCGCGTGCCCGATCAGGCCGCTGGCGACGACGACCGCCCGGGTGTGGAAGCGCTCGCCGTCGCCGGTGTCGACCGCGAAGCCGTCCGCGCCGTCGCGGGCGATCGAGGTCACCTCGGTCCGCTCGACCGCGGGCGCGAGCGTGCGGGCGAACCAGTCGCCGTACTCGCGGAACAACGCGATCGGCACGGCCTCGTGCTCGCCGGGCATGTGCACCCCGGTCAGCCGGCAGTAGTCCTCCAGGCTGAACCCGGTGCGCCCGGCCGCGATGCTGGAGGCGTCGGGCGGGGACTTGAGGAACATCCCGGCGGGCATGTGCGAGCGCCAGGTCCGCATCGGCTCGCCGAAGATCCGGGTGCGCAGCCGGTGGCGCCCGAGGTGCGCGTAAGCGGAAAGGCCGTAGGGCCCCGCGCCCAACACGAGAACGTCCGTGGCAGTCGTCATGGGCCAGGTCCTTCGGAGCGGCGTTTCCCACGCTCCGGGGCGCCGCGACCGGCGCCCGAAATGCGCGGATTGATGCGCCTCAGGCTCTCACGCCGGCCCACGGCCCGCGCGTCGAGTGCGTCGAACGGGTCGGGCCGATCGGGCCGCTCGGGCGGCGTCGGGAGGATCGGGCGCGCGGGTCGCGGCGGGCAGGCGGGTGACGGTCGGTGCGCGAGTGGCGGTTGATCGGATCGGAGCGGACAATCGCGATCATGGGAGCATTCTCCCGTCCGCCGCCTCCGGAGCTGGACCGCGGCCGCCCGGTGCTCGTGGTCCGGGTCGGCCACTCGCCGCTGCTCAACCACGGGGCGGTCGGCGCGATCCGCAGCCTCGGGCGGGTCGGCGTGCCCACCTACGCGCTGACGGAGGACCGCGCCGCGCCGGTGGGCGCCTCGCGCTACCTGACCGGGCGCTTCGTCTGGCCGGTCACCGGCGCCGAGGACCCGCGCTGGCTGGTGGCGGGCCTGCGCCGGATCTGCGCGAGCCTGGACCGCCCGGCGATCGCGCTGCCCACCAGCGACGAGGCCGCCGTGCTGCTCGCCGAGCACCGCCAGGACCTCGCCGACATGCTGGTCCAGCACGAGCTCGCCCCCGACCTGCCCCGGCGCCTGATCGACAAGGCCAGCCTGTTCGAGCTCTGCTCCGCGCACCGCCTGCCTACTCCGCGCACGCTCACCGCCGGCTCGGCCGACGAACTCGCCGACGCGGTCGAGCACCTCGGACTGCCGGTCGTGGTGAAGAACGCCGACCTGTCCGGTCGCCTGGGCAACCCGATCGTCTCCACGACCACCCGGCTTTCCACCGCAGCCGACGTCGACGCGCTGTCCACCGCGCTCGAGCAGGGCGGCGCCAAGCGGCTGCTGGTCCAGGAGTTCGTGCCCGAGGACGGCTTGTCCGACCGGCCGGCCGACTGGTTCGCGCACGTGTACTGCGCGCGGGACGGCACGATCCCGCTGGTGTTCACCGGCCGCAAGCTGCACAGCTGGCCCCCGGACGGCGGCGTGACGGCCCGCGGCGTGGCCGTGGCGAACCCCGAGCTGGCCGAGCTGGTGCGGCATACGTGCGGCGAGCTCGGCTACCGCGGCATCGGCGACATGGACTGGCGCTACGACGCCCGCGACGACATGTACAAGCTGGTCGACTTCAACCCGCGCCTGGGCGCACAGGCCCAGCTCTTCCGCACCAGCGCGGGAGTGGACCTGGTGCGCGCGCTGCACCTGGACCTGACCGGCCGTCCGATTCCACCGGGGCGTCAGGTGGACGGCCTCGAGCTGTTCGTCGAGCACCTCGACGCCGCGGCCACGTTCGTCGAGTGGCGTCGGGCCGGCGGCAACCTCGGCGTCGGCCCACTGACCGCTCCGGCGGCGCCGGTGTCCCGGCGCGAGACGGCCTGGTTCGCGTGGGACGACCCGCTGCCCTTCGCCGTCGTCACGGCCCGGTTCGGGCGCAACATCGCGGTCAAGACGCTGCGGCGGATACGCGGGCGAGCCCGACCGGCTGGTTGATCACGCCCGGGTCGGTCAGCAGGCGCGATCCGTTCGTGTTGTGCGTGCCGGTGGGGCCGACCTGGCCGTTCCAGGCCAGGAAGTAGGCGGCGAGCGGATAGTCCGCGTGCAGGGCGTCGTTCCAGGCGGCGAAGTCCACGGCCGAGTCGGCCTCGTCGTTCCCGTTGTTCCCGCCGAGCTCCGCGAACGCGAAGGGCTTGCCCTGGTTCTCGGCCAACCCGGACAGCTCCTGGTAGGTGCGCGGCACGTCGTCGGTGCGCGCGGTCGCGGGCCCGGCGGGGGCGTTGGTGTAGCAGTCCGCGCCGATCACGTCCACGTACCGGCCGCCCGGGTAGTAGTCCGTGGTGGAGATCCCGTTCGAGGCGTCGCCGCCGACCCCGTCTGTCGCCTCGCAGCCGGGCGACCAGACCCACAGCACCTGGTGTCCGGACGCACCGAGGGCGGTATCGACGTAGGCGAACATCCGCTGCCACACCTGGCGGAAGACGGCCGGGCTCTGCCCGCTCCACCAGAACGCCTGGCCGTTCATCTCCAGCAGCGGCCGGAACAGCACCGGCACGCCCGCGTCCGTCAGACGGGCTAGTCCCGCCGCGATCTGGGTGAGCTGGGTGTCCCACGTTCGGCCGATCGCGGTGTCCGGCTGGGTCAACTGGGTGAACTGCGCGGGGTCCATCGGAGTGGTGAACGCTGCTCCGGACGGGTTAGGCCCGTGCACGCTCACCGTGACCAGTCCGCCGTCCGCCGCGTACTGCCGCAGCGCGGTGTCGCAGGACGTGTCGATCACCGGCTGGCCGCCGCTCGGCAGATCGGCGTAGTCGCAGCCGGTCAGCCCGGGGAAGGTGCCGTTTACCGACCAGGTGTGCGCGTCGAACCCGGAGCCGTACCCGCCGAAGTAGCCGGACACCAGCCGCGGCCCGGTCCCGCGCGCGGGCAGCGCGGCCAGCCAGGCCAGCTCCGCCCGCGCCGCCGTCCCGGCCCGGGTGTCGGCGGGTGACGGTGTGCCCACCGCGGCCGGGGCCGTCGCCGCCGAGCCGCATCCCGCCGCACTCACCCCGGTGGCCCCGAGGGCGGCGGCCGCCGCGAGAAGCATCACGCGCCGCACCGGCCCACCTCTCTCCGCCTGACGCCGTGCCAAATGTCAGAAATGTCAGATTGCGTGGATATGCACCCCAGATTACGGTGGTAACGCCGCAACCATAGCCGTGAGGGAGGCGTGCCGCGCCATGCCACGCCCGCTCGAGACGCACCCTGAGCCGCGCATTCGCGCTGAAGGGTCGTCGGAACCCCTGCTGACCTCGCTCACCCGCTTCGCCCAGTTCGCCACGCTCGAAGCCGAGTGGCGCGCCCTGGCCGACGAGGCCGCGCCGCTCAACCCCTACGCCTCGCCCGACTGGACGCTGACCTGGCTGCGCCACACCGTGGCCGAGCCGGAGCTCGCGCTCCTGACGGTGCGTCGGGGCGAGCGCCTGATCGGCCTCGCGCCGTTCTACCTGCGCGACCTCGGCCACCTCGCCCGCACGGTCCAGCTCGCCGGGACCGGACGGCTCGGCGCGCTGACCGAACTGCCCCAGGTGCTCGCCGCCCCCGGCGAGACCCGGCGGGTGTTGCGGGCCGTGGTCGGCCACTGGCTCGCCCGATCGGACGAATGGGATTGGCTGGAACTTCCCCTGACGGTGGATCAGGGCTGGTTCGAGCCGCAGTGGCTCGGCGAGAGCAAGGCCGTGAGCGGACTCGTCCAGCACAAGACCACCCGCGCGGCGGTAGTCCTGCCGCTGGTCCGGCCGGACGGCTCCGACCACCACGATCATGACGACCACGCGGGCCACCCGCTGCGTCCCTTCATCAAGCGCAATGTCTGGGAGAGCGTCAAACGCGCCCGCCACCGCCTAGACCGTTCCGGCGAACCCTGGGACATCACCATCCACGCCGGCCCGGCCGCGGTGCGCGCGGTGCTGCCGGACCTGCGGCGGCTGCACACCGCACGGGCGCGGATGGCGGGCGCGCGGGTGCACCCGGACACCCTCGCCGACCCGAGCCGCCGCGCGTTCTTCGCCGACGCCGTCCACCGGATGGCCACCTCGGGCCGGGCCGAGGTGCTCACCCTCGACGTCGCCGGCACGCCGGTGGCCGCCGCGCTCGTGCTGCGCGCCCGCTCGGCCTCCTACCTGGCGCTGACCGGCCTCGATCCGGACTGGTGGGCCGTCGGCCCGGTCACCCTGCTGCAGTACACGGCGATGGAACGGGCGCTCGAGCGCGGCGACACGGAGGCGAATTTGTCGGTCGGTCCCGACGTCTCCAAGTTGCGCTGGAGCGAGCACGTGGTGCAGCACCCTGAATTCGTGGTCTGCGGCCCGCGGACTCGCTCGCGGGTGCTGCTGTCCGGCTACGCGGCGGCCGCCGCGGTGGCGGCGGTGCGGCGGGAGGCGGCCCGGCACCAGGTGCGCGAGCGCGGCGCGGGGGAGCGGTCCGGGGCGCCGGCGCCGGACGGCGGGCACGCATGAGCGAGCCTCGGACGCCCCGGATCTGCGTGGTCGGCTCCGGCTGGCGGTTCACCAGCGGCATCAGCTACTACACCTGCCGGCTCTCCGGCGCGCTCGCCGACCACGCCGAGGTCAGCGCCGTGCTGATGCGCCGTCTGCTGCCGCGGCGGCTGTATCCGGGCCGGGCACGGGTCGGACAGACGCTGGCGGCGCTGGACTACGACCCGCGCGTCGAGGTGCTCGACGGCGTGGACTGGTACTGGGGCGCGAGCATCGTCCGGGCGGTGCGGCTGATCCGGCGCACCCGCCCGGACGTGCTGGTACTCGAGTGGTGGACCGGCGTCGTGCTGCACAGCTACCTCGTGCTCGTACTCGCCGCCCGCTCGGTCGGCGCCCGGGTGGTGGTCGAGTTCCACGAGGTCGAGGACACCGGCGAGGCCCGGATTCCGCTGGTGAGCGCGGTCGTGGGCCGCGGCCTGCGCACGGTGCTCTCCCGCGCGGACGGCTTCCTGGTGCACTCCTCGTTCGACCGCAGCGTCGTGCGTCAGACCTATGATCTGACCGGACGGCCCATCAAGGTCGTTCCGCACGGCCCCTACGACCACCACCGCGCCGCGCACCGGCCCGGCGCCGAGCCGGGGGTGTACCGGCTGCTGTTCTTCGGCACGATCCGGCCGTACAAGGGCCTGGAGTACCTGGTCGAGGCCTTCGACGCGCTGAGCGAAGCAGAGGTCTCCCGGTTCCGGCTCGCGGTCGTGGGGGAGACCTGGGAGGGCTGGACCCGGCCGCTGGAGCTGATCGCGGCCTCCCGCCACCGCGACCGGATCACGCTGGTGAACCGCTACGTCTCGGACGAGGAGGTCACCGGCTTCTTCGCCGACGCGGACGCGGTCGTGCTGCCGTACCTGCGCTCCTCGGCCAGCGGCCCGCTGCACATCGCGATGAGCAACGGCCTGCCGGTGATCGTCACCTCCGTGGGCGGGCTGACCGAGGCGGCGGCCGACTATGGCGGCGCGATCCTGGTCCCGCCGGGCGATGCCGCCGCGCTCGCCGACGCGCTGCGCGAGGTGCCGGAGCGCATCGGCGCGCAGTATCAGGACCGGCATTCGTGGGAGCCGAACGTCGAGGCCGTGCTCTCCTTCGTGCGCTCCGAGCCCGCGGCGCCCGAGCCGGCGGCGACGGACGGCGGCAGGGTGCGCCGGTGAGGATCGCGATGGCAGCCCCCGGATACCCGCCCACGCTCGGCGGCGTCGAGCAGGTGGTGGCGCAGGCGGCGCGCGCGCTCGCCCGGGCCGGACACGAGGTGGAGGTCTTCGCCCAGCAGCGCGCGGACGGCGCTGAGCGGACCGCGACCGAGATCGCGGAGGCCGACGCCGCCACCGCGGACGCCGCCCTCGACGAGCTGCCCGACCCGCCGGACCTGCGGCACCCGGCGCCGTTGCTCGCGAACCCGGCCGCGCGGGCCGGGCGCGTCATCGTGCACCGCTTCGCCACCTACGGCCCGCACGACTATCCGGTCTCGCCGGGGCTGTGGCAGGCCGTAGCGGCCCGGGCCGACGAATTCGACGTCGTACACGGCCACAGCTACCACACGCTGTCCGGGCTGGCCGGCGCGCTCGGCTCGCGCGCGCGGGCGCCGTTCGTCTTCTCGCCGCACTACCACGGCACCGGCCACTCGCCGCTGCGGGCCGCGCTGCACCGGATCTACCGGCCGGTCGGCGGCTACGTCTTCCACCGCGCCGACGCGGTCGTGTGCGTCTCGGAGGCCGAGGCCCGGCTGGTCGCCCAGCACTTCCCGGCCGCGGCCGACCGCTGCACGGTCGTGCCCAACGGCGTGGACCGCGCCGCCATCCGCGCCGCTCAGCCCTTTCCCGGGAGCCGCCCGACGATCCTGAGCGCCGGGCGGCTCGAGCGCTACAAGCGGGTCGACCGGCTGATCGAGGCCTTCGCCGAGCAGACGTACCCGGGCGTACGGCTGGTGGTGATCGGCGCCGGACCCGACCGGGAGCGCCTGGTCGCGCTCGCCCGCTCGCACGGATTGTTCGACCGGGGCGGCCCGCGCGTCGCCCGCTTCCCCGGCCGGGTCGCCGAGGACGTGCTCTACCGCTGGCTGCGCACCTGCCGGGTGCTGTGCAGCCTGTCCGAACACGAGGCGTTCGGCCTGGCCCCGGCCGAGGCGCTGGTCGCCGGGGCGACGGCGGTGCTCTCCGACATCCCGGCGCACCGCGAGCTGGCCGCGAGCGGCCCGGTGGAGCTGGTGCCCGCGGCCGAGGGCGCCGCCGCGCTCGCCGCCCGGCTCGACCGGCACCTGTACCAGCCCCTGCCGTCCCCCGACGCCGTCACCGTGGCCGACTGGGACGACGTGGCCGAACGCCTGGTCGCGGTCTACCAGTCCGTCGCCTCGGCGCGGCGCGGGACTCCCCGCCGGCCGCCCGGGGCGCGCCGGTGAACTCTGCGCGGTGGTGGCGGCTCGCCCTGTGGCCGGTGGTGACGCTGGGCGCGGTGGTGGTGGCCTGGAGCTATTCGATCGCCGCGACCCACGACGCCGGGGACACCGTGCACTACGCGGTGTTCTGGCTCGGCGTCCTGCTGGTGACCGCGCCCACCTTCGTGGTCGCGGGCTCGCGCCGCATCGGCGTCGGCACCCGGCTGGCCTGGCTGCTCGGCTACGCGGCGTTCACCTTCGTGCCGAAGCTGCTGCGCAACCCCTCGCTGCCGCTCTACTACGACGAGGTCGCGCACTGGCGGCAGAGCGCGGACCTGACCGCCAGTGGCACGCTCTATCAGCCCAATGCGCTGATCAGCATCATCGCCGACTTCCCCGGCCTGCACATCCTGACCGCGGCCGTCGGGGCCACCACGGGCCTGAGCACCTGGCACAGCGCCGAGATCGTGTTCTTCGCGGCGCATGTGATCGCCCTGCTGGGCGCGGTCTCGCTCGGCGAGGCGGTGTTCGGCTCGCTGCGCGCCGGGGCGATCGTCGGGCTCTTCTACAGCCTGAACTCCAGCTTCCTCTACTTCGACACCGAGTTCGGCTACGAGTCGCTGGGCATGGTCTTCTTCATCTGGTGCCTGGCCTGCGTGGGCTGGATGTACCGCGCGCGCACCCGCCGCGCCCGCCTGGCCTGGACCGCGGCCGCGGCGCTGCTCGGCATCGCCGTCGTGCCGGTGCACCATCTCAGTTCCCTGTTCCTGTTCCTCGCGCTCGCGTTCGTGACCGTCGCGGCGCTGCTCACCCGCCACAGCCGGGAGACGCAGCAGGAGGCGCACGGCCCGCTGTGGGAGAAGCTGCTCGTGCTCGGGCTGCTCGCGGGCATGATCGTGCTCTGGTTCACCGCGGCCGCGCCGCACACGGCCACCTACCTCTCGCCCTACTTCCAAGGCGGCTTCTCGCAGCTGGGCCGGCTGTGGTCGGGCACCGGCAACGGCCGCACGCTCTACAGCGCGAGCTCGAACCCGAAGTACGAGCAGCTGTTCGCCTTCGTCGCCCCGGCGCTGGTCGGGCTGCTCGCGCTGGCCGGGATCCTCGGCTTCCTGCGCCGCCGGCGCCGGGCCGCGGCCGGCGCGGACTACGCCGTATGGTCCCCGATGCGCATCGGCCTGAGCGCCTACGGCCTGCTCTACTTCCTCGCGCTGCCCTTCATCCTCACCGCCAGCGGAGCCGAGGGCGCGCGCCGGAGCTGGGGGTTCAGCTACCTCGGCCTGGCCGTCCTGGTGACGCCGGTGGTGCTCGCGCTGCTCGACTCCCCGCGCTGGACGGGCACGGTCCGGCGGCGCCGGGCGGTGGGCACCGCGTCGGTGTGCGCCGGCTGCGTCGTGCTGATCGGGAACGTCTCGGCCGGCCTCGACGGGGACTACCGCTTCCCCGGCCCCTACGTCTTCGGCTCGGACACCCGCTCGGTCACCCCGGAGGGCGTCGCGGCCGCGCAGTGGCTGGCCCGCAGTGTCGGCGGCAGGCAGAAGATCCTCGCGGACCGGTACGCGGGCCTGCTCTTCGTGCGCGACGCCGCCTCCTGGCCGGCCACCCCGTCGCCCGGCTTCCCGGCGTACGACCTCTACTTCTCCGAGGGCAAGCCCTCCGACGCGCTGGTGGCGGAGCTGGCCACCTCGGGCTACACCTATATGATCATCGACGATCGGATGGCCACGCAGCAGCCCGCGCAGGGCGAGTACTTCGGGCCCGGCGAGCCGAATCATCCCCCCACCCCGGGCGCGTTGAGTCAGTACACGCACGACCCGTGGACCACACTGGTCTACCAGAGCGACCACTACTCGATCTACCGCTTCGACTTCGCCGCGATCGACGCGCACGTCACCGGGAGCACGCCATGACCACGCCGGCCGAGCGGGTCCGCGCGCACCGCGAGACCGCCGTCTGCGCCGGACTGCTGTTGCTCGGCGTGCTGGCCTACCTGCTCGCGCCGCCTGGAGCGTTCCGTGCGGTGTGCGTCGCGCCGACGGTGCTGTGGCTGCCGGGCCGCGGCCTCGCGCTACGGCTGGGCCTCGACCGGGCTGCCGGATTCTGGGCCGCGCCGCTCTCCGTCCTGCTCGGCATCGCCGCGCTGATCCTGGCCGCCGTCATCGTCTACGCCGTCAACGGACACGTCCCCTTCGGCCCGCTGGCGCTGTGGGCAGGCGTGGCCGGACTGCTGCTGATCGCCTGGCACGGGCACGCGACCGCGCCAGCCGTTGCCGAGGCTGAATCCGAGCCCGGAACCGCGCCCGGAACCGCGCCCGGATCCGCGTCGGCGACGGACCCCGCGCTCGCGCGTGCGGCGGACTGGCGGCCGGCGCATCCGGTCGCGGCCGGGGCGCTGATGCTGCTCGGCGCCGCGGCCTCGGCGGCGGTGCTCGCGCTCGCCTACCACCTGCTGCCCACGCAGAAGCAGCCCGGCTACCTCGCCTTCGGCTACGCGCCCGGCTTCGCGGCCACCACCGGCGTGGTCAACGCGGCCGCGGGCGCGCAGCTGACCGTCCCGTTCACCGTCACCGCCTCGCAGCAGAACACGAACGGACTGACCGTCGTGGCCGCGCTCGACGGCGTGCGCGTGGGCGGGTCCGCGCCGGTGGCCGTGCGCACCGGTCCGGCCCCGCGCGCCGCGAACGGCGCCACCGACGCCCACGACGCCGAGGGCGCGGCCCGGCTCGTCGTGACGGTGCCTGCCGGCTGTCTGAACCGCTTCACCTTCACCCTCGAGCGCGACGGCGCCGCCCTGCGCACGCTCGACCTCTACGTGACCACCGACCGCCTGGCCTCCGCGTGCTCCACCTGATCACCCGGCAGATCGCCCGCGTGCGCGCCGACTCACTGGCCCGCAACAGCGTCGGCATCATGGCCACGAGCGCGGTCAACGCCGCCCTCGGCTACATCTACTGGATCGTCGCCGCCCGCGCGCTGCCGACTTCCACCGTCGGCCTCGGCTCGAGTGTGGTCTCCGCGATGGTGATCGTCTCGCTCGCGATCTACCTCGGCCCCAGCAGTACCTTGATCGCCCGGCTGCCCAACCGCACGACCCGCGACGACTGGCTGGTCACGGTCCTGGGCACGCTGGTGGTGTGCTGCGTGGCCACGCTCGTGGTCGCGGTCATCGCGCTCTTCCCGCTCGAGTTGCTGCTCAAGCCGCTGCGACCGCTGCGCGACGATCCGGTGCTCGCGCTGTGGTACGTGTTCGGCGCGGTCGGCTGGACCGCCTCGGGCCTGCTCGACTCCGTCTACATCGCGGAGCGCCGGGCCGACTACATGTTCTGGCGCAACGCCTTCTCCTCGGCGCTGAAACTCCTGGTGCTGATCGTGCTGGCCGTCCTGCCCGAACACCGCGGCGCCACCACGATCGTCTCGACCTGGGCGCTGAGCGGGATCCTCGGCACCTTCTACGGGCTCTACCTGTGCCACCGCCACTTCCACCGCCTCGGCCGGATCGCGCACGCGAGCGCCAGCCTGCGCGCCGCGATGACCGAGGAGGCCCTGCTGCTGGCCCGGCCCAGCGCCGGGCACCACGCCATCAGCGTCAGCGGGCTGCTCCCGACCTACCTGCTGCCGATCGTGGTGACCGCGCGGCTCGGCACCCGGGAGAACGCGTACTTCTACGTCACCTGGATGATCGGCAGTGCGATCTTCATGATCAGCCCGGCCGTCTCCTCCGCCATCTTCGCCGAGGGCAGCTACGACGCCACCCGGATGCGCGCGATGGCCCGGGCCTCACTGAAGATCATCATGGCCATGATCGTCCCGTCGACGCTGATCGTGGGCGCCCTGGGCAAGCCCATCCTGCACCTGTACGGCGCGGACTACGCCGCCGCCGGGTTCGGGCTGCTGCTGATCCTGCTGCTCTCCTCGTATCCGGACGCCATCACCAACATCTCGGTGGCCACGCTCCGGGTGCGCGGCGCCCTCGGCCGGGCCGCGGTCCTCAACGGCACCATGGCCGTGATCGCGGTCGTCGGAGCCTGGGTGCTCGCCCCCGCCTACGGCATCGCCGGCGCCGGCTCGGCCTGGCTGATCGCCCAGATCGTCGGCACGATCGGCGTGATCGTGCTGCGCCGGCGGCTGTGGCCGCCCGCGGACGGAACCGAGTGACCCCATGCACATCCTGCATCTGACCGACCTGTACCGGCCCTCCGTAGGCGGCCTGGAGAACCACGTCGAGGCCGTCTCCCGCGCGTTCCTCGAACTCGGACACCGGGTCTCGGTGATCACGGTGGGTGCTCCCGGCCTGCCCGAGTCCCAGGACGTGAACGGCGTGGCCGTGCACCGGATCCGCGGCTGGAGCAGCGCCCTGACCCGCCTGCACGACGACCCCGCCCGGCCGTTC
>NZ_JAGSOG010000166.1 GCF_018139695.1 Actinospica durhamensis
CGCCCCGACCGACGCCCGGACCGACCCGCGCCCCACCTCCACCACACGCCGACGCATGGTGCCCTGGGTGGTGCTGCCCGTCGCGGCCGTGGTGACGGCGTCCGTCGTCGCGGCGGTCGTCGCGAGCAACGGCTCGGGCAACTCGCCCCACGCGCATTCCTCGACGGGCGCCAAGGCCTCGCTCTCCGCGTCGCACGCCGCGCACCCCGCCGCCTCGAGCGGAACGGGCACCACCGCGGGCGCCTCGCCCTCGGCCGCCTCCTCGACCGGCTCGTCCGCGGACGTGGCGGCTCAGCTGAAGTCGGCCATCGCCGCCTACTACAAGCTCGTGCCGGACCACCTCGACCAGGCCTGGCCGTATATGACGGCGGACTACCAGCAGAACCACGCGGGCGGCCTGAGCGGCTACCGCGCCTTCTGGAGCCAGATCAAGAGCGTCACCGTGTCCGACATCAAGGCCACGCCGCCCTCCACCGTGGTCGCGACCCTCACCTACCACTACCTCGACGGCCAGGTCATCCGGCAGCCCACCCGGTTCGAGCTCGTACTATCCGATGGCGTATGGAAGATAGCGAGTACCTCGGTCCTCAGCAGCAGCGGGTGACCCGCCGCCGGTCGGCGCACGGCGCGTGAGCGGCGCACGGCAACGGACGGGGGCGACCTGCCAGCGGACGCGGGCGCCCCCCGTGGCGGTGCGTCACCGGACTGTGCCACCATCCTCTTCGGCGCGGATTGCCGCTGATGGAAGGCGGCTTATAGCCTGGTAGCCGCAGGTCCCTTCCGCGTCCGCGGCGGACCGGAGAAGGAAGGGCGCTCGGTTGGCTAGAACGACCTCGGGCAAGGCGACCGGACGGATCTTCGTCTCTCATCTGGCCGGTAAAGCGGTGTTCGACCAGGACGGCGACCAGGTCGGGCGGGTGCGCGACGTCATCGTGCAGCTGATCGGCGGGCCGGAACGGCCGCGCGTGCTCGGGCTCGTCGGCGAGGTGACCGGCAAGCGGCGGGTGTTCCTGCCGATCACCCGGGTGACCGCGATCGAGACCGGACAGGTGATCTCCTCCGGCCTGATCAACATGCGCCGCTTCCAGCAGCGCCCGAACGAGACGCTGGTGCTCGCCGAACTGCTCGACCGCCGGGTGCGGCTGGCCTCAGGTCCCGAGGGCCGCGACGAGGTGCAGATCAGGGACGTGGCGATCGAGAACACCGGCCCCGGGGACTGGGAGCTCGCGCAGGTGTTCGTGCAGCACCCGGCCAAGGGGCTGCGCCGGCGCGGGGAGAGCGCCGTCGTGGACTGGGAGGCCCTGAGCGGGACCGCCGTGGCCGAGCCCGGCCTGCAGGAGGCGGCCGCGCTGCTGGCCAGCTTCGAGCAGATGCGGGCGGCGGACATCGCCCGGGCGGTGCACGAGCTCAACCCGAAGCGGCGCGGCGAGGTCATCGCGGCGCTCGACGACGAGCGGCTCGCCGACGTGCTCGAGGAGATGCCGGAGGAGGACCAGGTCGAGATCCTGGTCAGGCTCGAGGTCGAGCGGGCCGCCGACGTGCTCGAGGAGATGGACCCGGACGACGCCGCCGACCTGCTCGGCGACCTGCCGGTGGAGGAGGCCGAGCGGCTGCTCGGGCTGATGGAGCCGGAGGAGGCCGCCCCGGTGCGGCGGCTGCTGAGCTACTCCGACGACACCGCGGGCGGCCTGATGACGAGTGAGCCGATCATCCTGCCGCCGGACGCGACCGTGGCCGAGGCGCTCGCCCGGATCCGCAGGCCCGCACTCACCCCGGCCCTGGCCGCGCAGGTCTACGTCTGCCGCGCGCCGCTGGAGACGCCCACCGGACGCTTCCTCGGCATGGTGCACTTCCAGCGGCTGCTGCGCGAGCCGCCGGCCAGCATGGTCAGCGGCGCCGTGGACAACGGCGTGGAGCCGCTGCGGGCGGAGCAGCCGCTGCGCGAGGTGACCCGGTTCATGGCCACCTACAATCTGGTGGCCGCCCCGGTGGTGGACGAGTCCGGGCACCTGCTCGGGGCCGTGACCGTGGACGACGTGCTCGACCACGTGCTGCCCGGGGACTGGCGGCACCAGGATCTGACGGATGAGGGCGGGAGGGTCTGAGCCATGGCAGCCGAGCGAGAGCGCAAGGAGTCCGGCGAGCGGGACAAGCCCCGCCGTGGCGGCAAGGTCCGCGCCTCGGGGTCGGAGGGACCGCGCCTGGACCAGCCCAAGGCGCTGCATCCGCGCCGCGGCGTGCGGGTCAACACCGAGCGCTTCGGCCAGGCCTCGGAGAACATAGCCCGCTACTTCGGCACGGCGCAGTACCTGGTGATCCAGACCTGCATGGTGATCATCTGGATCGCCCTGAACATACTGGTTTTCACCCGATCCATCCGGTGGGACCCGTATCCCTTCATCCTGCTGAACCTGGCCTTCTCCACCCAGGCCGCCTACGCCGCGCCGCTGATCCTGCTGGCGCAGAACCGTCAGGCCGACCGGGACCGGGTGCAGTACGAGCAGGACCGGGCCAGGGACGAGCAGTCCGTGGCCAACACCGAGTACCTGCTGCGCGAGGTCGCCTCGCTGCGCATGGCGGTCAACGATCTGACCACCCGTGACTTCCTGCGCTCGGAGCTGCAGGCGCTGGTCAAGGAACTGGAGCAGGCCCGCTCCGAAGAACGCTGAGGACGGCCGGGCGGCGCGGCGGCTGACGCCGCGTCAGCCCGCGCCCGCCCGCCCCGCGTGTCGGACGTCCGATCATGACCCGCGGCCTTTACTGTCGGCCCATCGCATCCTCGACCGATGACGAAATGAGGCCAGACATGGGCACTGGGCCCAGCCGACGCACCTTCCTGCTCTCGCTCGCGGGCGCCGCAGCCGTGACCGGCTTCGACCCGGCGACCCAGGCGTGGGCGACGAGCGCCACCCCGGACCACGCGCACGGCATCGATTTCGCGAAGCTGCCGAAGCTCGACGGCGAACTGCTGCTTCCGGCCACCGACCTGACGCCCTACGCGGACGACTACGGGCACATCGTGCACCGCCAGCCCGCAGCCGTGCTGCTGCCCGGCTCGGTCCAGGACATCGCCAGGCTGATCCGCTTCGCCGGACCGCTCGGCATCTCGGTCGCGCCGCGCGGGCAGGGACACCAGACCTACGGGCAGGCGCAGGTGTCCGGGGGCGTGGTGATCGACCTCGGCCCGCTCGACGTCGTCTCCGTCAACGCCGTGCGCCGCACCGCGACCGCGCAGGCCGGGGCGCTGTGGCACAGCGTGCTGACGGCGAGCGTGGCGCACGGGCTGACCCCGCCGGTCTTCCCCGACTACATCGAACTCTCCATCGGCGGGACGCTCTCCGCCGGCGGCATCGGCGGTGCCAGCTCGCACTTCGGCGCGCAGGTCGACAATGTCGCGGCGCTGCAGGTGGTGACCGGCACCGGCGAGATCGTGGACTGCTCGCCGACGCGCCGGCCGGAGGTGTTCCAGGCGGCGCTGGCCGGTCTCGGACAGTTCGGCGTCATCACCTCCGCGACCGTGAACCTGGTGCCCGCCCCCGACATGGTGCGGCAGTACACGCTGGCGTACCCGACGCTGCCCGCGCTGACCGCCGCCCAGCGCAAGGTCGTGCGCGACGGCCGGTTCAACTGGCTCGAGGGCGCGCTGAGCCCGGCCACGCCGAGCGGCTGGACCTACGCGCTCGAAGGCGCCGTCTACTACAAGTCGGGCAACCCGCCGAACGACGCCGCCGTGCTGGCCGGACTGGGCTTCACCGGCGCGCCGACGACGCAGGACTTCGCCTACGTGGACTTCGTCAACCAGCTCGCGGCCGCCGTCGCCTTCCTCAAGTCCACCGGCGAGTGGTTCGACCCGCACCCGTGGATCAACCTGATCCTGCCCAACGGGGCTACCGACCGCTACATGCAGCGCGTGCTGGCCGGCCTGACCGCCGCCGACATCGGCGCGAGCGGGGTCGTGCTGCTCTACCCGGTGCCCAACCGGCTGCTGACCCGGCCGTTCCTGCGCACCCCGGACAGCGACCTGGTGTTCCTGTTCGCGCTGCTGCGCACCGCGTCCCCGGACACCGACGCGATCCCGGTCCCGCAGGCGCTCGCGGGCAACCGCAAACTCTACGACGACGCGGTGGCCGTGGGCGCGACGCAGTACCCGATCGGCTCGATCCCGAATCTGACCAGGGCGGACTGGGCCCGGCAGTACGGGTCCTCCTTCGCCCGGTTCAGCGCGCTCAAGCGGGTGCTCGACCCGTTCTCGATCATGACGCCGGGTCAGGGGATCTTCCGGCAGTAGAGGAACTGCTGGATCTCCGGCAGCGCCTGACCGGAACTCGGCGCGAACTTCCGGTTGCGCGTCTCGAGGATCTCGAATCCGCCCTCGACGGTCAGGCGCCGCAGTTCCTCCAGGAAGAACCCGGACACGTGCACGGACACCCCGAGGAAGGGGATCGGCACGTTGTCCACGTCGGCCTCGACCATCGCCAGCGCGAGCAGCCCGCCCGGCCGCAGCACCCCGTGCAGCCGGGCGAGCGCGCCGGGGAACTGCGAGCGCGGCAGCATCAGCAGCGAGAAGAAGGCCACCACGGCGTCGAAGCTGCCGAGCGCGGGCTCGTGGTGCAGGTCGAGGTCGGCGACGTCCATCAGCCGGAAGTCGGCACCCGGCACGTTGAGCCGGGCCAGCTCCAGCATCACCGGCGAGATGTCGATGCCGGTGACCTCGGCCCCCGCCTGCACCAGCTGCCGCGCGGTGGGCACGCCCGTGCCGCAGCCGGCGTCGAGCACCCGCGCGCCCGGCTCGAGCCGGGCGATGAGCCACTGCCCGGCCTCGATCTGCCCGTCCTTGTGCGGAAAGGCCTCGTCGTAGCGCTCTCCGATGCAGTCGAACGCGGCCGCCTGGGTCGCCCGGCGATAGGCGACCAGCGCAGCCTCGGAGTCGCTGACCATCGGCTCCTCCTTTCCTCGTCACCCCACAACGTGACTGGGATGCCCGCGCGTCGGCCGCCGCAATCGCGTCCCTGCGCGGATACGCTGCCCAGGTCACCGCGTGCGCCGCCCGAACGGCGCAGCCGGGCGGGAAAACACCTTTCGGTCCGAGTACGCGAACAGGGAGCGGGCGTGGCGCGAGAGGACGGCCGCGCCGGGCAGGCCCGCCCGATCGGCAGCTCGCTCACCAGCCTCGCCGACCGCGTCTCCGGCACCGGCCTGACCCTGCTGGGCGTGGGGGTCACCATGGTCACCCTGGCCGGCCTGGCCGCGGTCACCGCCGAGCACGACGTGGTGGGCGACCTGTGCCTCGCCGTGGTGGGCGGCTTCGCGCTGGTCGCGGTGCACTTCGCCGCGACCTGGCGCGCACTGTGCCGCCGGTCCGCGGACGACGCCACCGAGCTGCTCGAGATCGTGGACGAGATCGGGGCGGTGGTTTGCGTCCGGGACGCCGAGGGCCGCTACCTGCTGGTGAACCGTCAGTTCGAGCAGGTACTGCGGATCAGTCGGGAGAAGGTACTCGGCGCCCGGCACCAGGACCTGTTCGCCGACATGGTGCCCCGGCCGGAGACGGTGCTCACGAACGACCGCAAGGCCCTGACTCAAGGCGCCCCGGTGCAGACCCAGGACCTCGTCGAACAGGCCGACGGCCCGCACACCTACTTCACCGTACGTCACCCGGTGGCCGACCACTCCGGGCGCGTCTACGCGGTCTGCGGCATCTCCACCGACATCACGGACCTGATGCGGGCCGAGGACGAGGTGCGCCGGCTGATCACCGATCTGGAGCAGCGGGTGCGCGAGCGAACCGCCGACCTCGAGGCCTCGACCCGGGAGATCGACTCGTTCACCTACTCGGTCTCGCACGACCTGCGCACCCCGCTGCGCGCCCTGGCCGGATTCTCCGAGATCCTGGTGGAGGACCACGCCGACCAGCTCGACCCCGACGGCCGCGACTACCTGCACCGGGTGCACGCCGCGGCCGAACGGATGGCCGCGACGATCGACGCGCTGCTCGACCTGTCCCACGTCGCGCGCCGCGAGCTCGACCGGCGCCCGGTCGACCTCGGCGACCTGGCCCGCGACGTGCTGGCCGACCTGCGCGTCACCGAGCCGGGCCGGCAGGTCGAGGTGGAGGTGGGCGAACTGCCGGTGGTGGGCGATCCAGGACTGCTCGGCCTGGCGATGCAGAACCTGGTGTCGAACGCGTGGAAGTTCACCGCCGACCGCCGGCCGGCCCGGATCCGGATCGGGGAGCGCGAGAGCCGCGGCGAGCGCGCGTACTACGTCGAGGACAACGGCACCGGCTTCGACATGCGCTACGCGGACAAGCTCTTCGCCCCGTTCCAGCGCCTGCACGGCGCGCAGTACCCGGGCACCGGCATCGGCCTGGCCATCGTCGAACGCGTCGTCGCCCGGCACGGCGGCCACGTCTGGGCCGAGAGCGCGAAGGACGCCGGCGCCACGTTCTTCTTCACCCTGCTGCCGGACGAGGCGGCGGGGTCCGTGCCCGGGCCGTCCGACACCTCGTCAGAATCCACGGACCCGCCGGGGTGAGCCCCGTGCCTTCGCCGTCAGCCGATGACCTGGGTGGTCCAGTGCGCGGGATCGGTGCCGAGCCAGGCGATTGAGGCGGCGAAGGCGAGCAGTCCGGTTCTGCCGCCGACGGCCCGATACTCCGCGCCCGCGGCCTGCACCAGAATCCTGGTGGTGCCGTCGGTGATGAGCAGCGTGGCGCCGGTGCCCTGGACGTAGAGTCGGCCGGCCCGGCCGTCGACGGTTACCGGAGTCTCCGAGCCGTCGGCGGCGATATCCACGTTCCCGTTCGGAAGCACGTCGGGCGCCCCGTCGACCGCGAGCGACGAGTTCGCGGTCCAGAGCGTCGAGGACTGTGAGATCACCAGGCCGCCGGTCTCGTCGTTGGCGGCGCACGGGCTGGTCAGGCACAGCCGCAACGCCGCGGCACCCACGCGCGCTCCGGTCCGCTGCCGCAGGTCGATGCTCACGGAGTCCACGTGCAGGCCGGCCGGCAGTGCCGGGATCCGGAACGGCAGAGGGTTGCGATCGGCCGGGCCGATCACGAGGCTCTGGGCGACCCTCAGCATCATCAGGCCGTTCGCGCTGTCGGTCTTGGCATTGTTCAACATCACCGTGGCCCACGCGCCGGGCGCGTACTGCCATTGCAGATCGAGGGACTCGTTGCGCGCGGCGGAGGCCGACCCCGGCGCGCCGCCGGCCCACCAGGCCGGGTGGCCCTGCACCAGGCCGGCCGACGCCGCGCCGTGGCCCGGGCTCGCCCCGGAGCCGGCGCCCTGCACGCCGGCGGTCAGGATCTGCGCCCCCGGGCCCCACACCTGCACCTCCGAGGTGCCCGGACCGTCGAGGGGAATCCATCCGGTCTTGAGGTCGACGGGCTTGAGGTAGTCGGGACCGGTCGCACTCTGATCGACCTCGTACTCGCCGTCGGATCCGGCCGGCAGCCAGCCGAAGGCGATGATGGGCGCGGCCGGGTCGGCGCCGACGCTCGCGGTCGGGCTCGGCGTCCCGCTGCCGGTCTGTCCCGGCCCGTGCTCGCCGCCGTTTTCCGCGGCGACGCCCACGCCCAGGGCCGCGCACACCGCCAGCGCGGTGCTGAGGGTGATGGCCACCCGGCCGCGGCGGCGCCGGGCGGCGCGGCCGGTCTCGATGAGGCCGGACACGCTGACCGCGGCCGGGGGCGCGTCCTGGGCCGCCAGCGCCTCGAGTGCCGCTTCGAGGCGCTGTTCCATGGAATGAGTCTGCTCGTTCACAGCGTCCCCTCGGACACGCTCGGTTGTACTCGGAATCCGGGCTCGCTCACACCCGGGTCGCGTGCGGGTGCGCCCTCGTCCGTCGGGGCGGACGGGTCGAGAACGTCGCGCAACTGGGCGAGCGCCTTCGCGGTTTGGCTCTTGACCGTGCCGGTGGAACAGCCGAGCACCTGCGCGGCCTGCTCGACCGAGTAGTCGCAGTAATAGCGGAGCACGACGGTTGCCCGGCGCCGCGGCGGCAGCGTCATCAGTGCTGCGCGCAGGTCGAGGGCCTGGTCGAGCGCTGCCCCGCCGGACGCGGCCGGAGCCGCCAGTTCGCGCGGCTCGGCGCTGACGCTGGTCGCCTTCCACCAGTGCGTGCGCTGTTCGGCCAGGAAGACGTTCAGCAGTATCGTCCCGACGTACGCGTCGAGGTTCTCGACCCCCTGAGCGCGCCGCCAGTAGCGGTAGAGCCGGGCGAGCGCGCTCTGGGTGAGGTCGTCCGCGCGATGCCAGTCCTGGCAGAGCAGATACGCGATCCGCCGCAGCCGCGGAATCGCCCCCGCCGCGTACTGTGCGTACGTCTGATCGTCGTCCGTCCCGATCATCCGCCGCCCCCAGGCCCAACTGTTGAGGTCATGTCCTATCGATGGGTCGAGCCCCTCGAAAGGTTGCCCGCGAGTATGAGGGAATCCGAGCGGCTTTCAGGCGCACAGCCCCTAGCCGCGCCCCAGCATGCCCGCGAGCGTCGCGGCGAGGATGCGGGCGAGGCGGGGTTCGACCTCGATGACGGCGTGGGCGAGCCGCGGGTCCTCGCGGTAGAGCCGGGCCACGTCCGGGCCGGGCGTGGCGATCTGCCAGAACGCCCCGGCCAGCGAGACGGCGGTGGCGATCAGGTCGAGGGCGTCGACCTGGGCGAGGGCGGGCAGCCGCTCGGCGAGCGCCGCGAACAGGTCCTCGCGGGCGGCAAGGGTGGCCAGTTTGAAGGCGCGCACGGTCTCGAGCGAGACGTTGCGTTCCAGGTTCATCGGCGCCTGGGCCAGCAGGTCGCAGAACATGCCGCGGGCCGCGAGGGTCGCGGCGAACGCGGCGGCCACCGCGGCCGGCTCCGGATCGCCCGGCAGTGCCCTGATGCGGGCGGCGAGGTCGCGGGTCCACTCGTGCCAGCCGTCCGCGGTCAGCCGCAGGAAGATCTCCTCGCGCGTCTCGAAGTAGCGCAGCAGCGCGGACTTGTGCATGCCGACGGCCGCGGCGATGTCGGTCAGCGTGACCTGCCGGATCCCGGCCCGGGCGCCGAGCTCGCGGGCGGCGTCGAGGATGGCGGCCTCGCGCGCCCGCTTGGCCTCGGGCGAGCGGGCGCGTTGGAAGTCCGCGGTGTCCATGGCCCCCAGGATAGCGCAACCGAGTTGCACTAATAACGCAACGATGTTTTACTAACTACATGCAGCCGACAGCGCAGACCCAGCCCAAGACCGACACCCCCACCTCCGCCGCCGAGCCCCTGACCTGGTTCGTCACCGGTTCCTCCCGCGGTCTCGGCCGCGCCCTTGTGCGCGCCGCGCTGGCCGCGGGCGACCGGGTGGCCGCCACCGCCCGCCGCCCCGAACAGCTCGCCGACCTGGCCGAGGAGTTCGGCGAGCGGATCCTCCCGCTCGCCCTGGACATCACGGACCCGGCGGGCGCGCGAACCGCCCTGGCCGCCGCCCGGGACCGCTTCGGCCGGATCGACGTGCTGGTCAACAACGCCGGCTACGCCAACGCCGCCCCGATCGAGACCGCCGACGACGCGGACGTGCGGGCCCAGTTCGAGACCAACTTCTGGGGCGTCTACCACGTCACCAAGGCGGCCATCCCGCTGCTGCGCGAGCAGAAGGGCGGACTGGTGATCCAGATCTCGTCGATGGGCGGCCGGGTGGGCGGCTCCCCCGGCATCGCCTCGTATCAGGCGGCGAAGTTCGCCATCGACGGTTTCAGCCGCGTCCTGCGCGCCGAGACCGCGCCGTTCGGCGTGCGGGTCCTGGTGGTCGAGCCCAGCGGCTTCCGCACCGACTGGGCCGGCGCGTCGATGAGCGTGGGCGAGGTCCCCGAGGCGTATGCCGAGACCGTCGGCGCCATGAACACACGGGTGCGCGGGAACGCCGGCAGCATGGCCGGAGACCCCGAGCGCGCCGCCCAGATCCTGGTCGAGATGGCCCGGCGCGCCGACATCCCCGAGCACCTGCCGCTCGGGGTGACCGCGGCCGAGGGCTCGATCGCGCTCGACCGCCGCCTGCTCGCGCAGGACTCGAAGTGGCGCGAGGTCAGCCGCTCGGCCGACTTCACCGAGGCCTTCCCGGTCCCGTTCCCGCCGGACGTCGTCGAGGCCTGAGCCACATCGGGGTCCGAGGCCGACATCCGGCCCCGGACCCGAGCCGGCGTCAGACCGACGCCGGCACGACGGTCCAGCGCTCGTCCAGACCGATCGTGGCGACCATCGAGGTGACGTCCGGCGGGAACACGACCGGCGCGGCGCTCGTGATCTCGCTCAGGTCGAGGATCTGGCCGGTGACGAAGGTGCCCGCGGCCACGTAGTAGGCGGGGCGCGGGGTGAAGACGAGGTTGAAGTTCGGCTGGGTCGGCACGATCAACATGCCCGCGCCGGACATCCCGATGCCGACGGTGTCGCCCCGGGCCGGCGGGACGGAGGCCGCCTCCTGGATGTAGAGGCTGCCCGGCGTCGGCTGCCCGGTCACGGTGCGCCGCTCGAAGGTGAAGGCGCCCCGGTCGTACTCGAGCCGCACCTGCTGAAGCACCGGGTCGTTGAGGTCGGCGGGCCAGATCTGCCCGGCCTCGAAGGTCGACCCCGGCACGACGTCGCCGGCGTCGCCCCAGACGAAGTCGTACGTCTCGCGCCAGTCGAAGGTCACGGTGGTGGTCGGCCAGGCCGGCTTGGTCAGCCAGGCCAGAGGCAGTACGCCGCCCCCGCCGGATTCGACCGGGGTCTGATACACGCACAGATCGAAGAAGCGGCTGGAGTTGTTCACCACGCGCAGCTGCCGCTGGCCGGCCGGGACCTGGGCGGCCGAGGCGGGCGAGGCCGGCAGCAGCACCGCCCCGCCGACCGCCGCGCCGCCGAGGACGGCCGACTTGAGGAATCTGCGCCGCTAGGATTCGGTCATGGGCCTCGTGCTTTTCCATGGGAGCGGATGCGAACGGATCCCAGCCGGTCCGTGCGGACGGCGCCGCCGGATCGAGGGTCCTGACGAACCGAGTCGATCCTAGGCGGCCCGGCCGCTTTTCCCTGGTCGCACCGCATGCTCCGTCTGGGTGGTGTCGCCTCAGGGCACGATGAAGGTGGGCGTGGCCGCGAGATCGGCCTGAGCGCCCGTCACCTGCTCCTCGTCGCTTCCCTCGCCTGCATTGACCGAATTAGCCGAATTGACCACATCGGCCGCCACGCCCTCGACTGGACGACGCAGGTCCGCGCTCGCGTGCGCGTACAGCAACGCGAACAGGCCCAGGCAGCCCGCAAGGGCCAGCAGAAGTGCCGAGGGCCAGCCGATGCGCGGACTCCACGGCGCGTGCTGCGGAAGGGTGAACGCCTTCGGACCGAGGCCCTGGGCGTAGCGCCGCCACGCCCACCAGACCTCGATCAGGTAGGCCAAGGCCACCGTGCCGCCCAGCGTGGTGACCAACGCGCGCAGTATCGGCCCGGGCAGCAGTCCGCCGAGGCGGCGCACGAGGATCTCGGCGGCCAGGATCGGCACGCCCACGGCGATCGGCAGCATGTAACGGCCCTGCCAGCCGGCGCCGTAGTCGGCCCCCGCATACGCCTCGAACGCTATCGGGAAGACGAACACGAGCGCCGTCGTCGCGAGCAGGGCGAGCCGTTCGCGCAGGTCCCCCAGCGCGAGCGCGACCAGCAGGAGCGCGGTGAGCACGCCGTACCACAGCAGCACCGTGGCCTCAGGCACGTGCACGTCGTTCCAGCCCACCAGGCCGAGCATCTGCAGCACGTACGTCGGCGTCTGCTGGAAGGTGAGGTAGGCGCCGATCTCGAAGGTGTAGTGCGGATTGGCGCGCGGGATGATGCCCATCGTGTTCTGCGTCGCGTCCCACATCCCGGCCAGCACGCCCGCCACGACCAGCACGCCGGCGGACGCGCGGAAACCCCGGCCGCTCAGGGCCCGGCGCAGCCAGCCGACCGGTCCCGGCCGGGTGGCCAGGATCAGCGCCACGATCATCACCCACCACAGCGGGCCGAGCGGCCGAGTGAGCATCAGCAGCGCGGACGCGCCGGTGAACAGCCACCCGTCGCGCCGGTAGGCCCGGGTGCCGGGTTCGCCGCGGACCATCGCCAGGAACGTCGTCCACACCAGCAGGGCCGAGCAGATCTCCAGGCCGCTCGGGTTGACCACGGCGCCGAAGTAGATCGCCGCCGGGGTCGCCGCGGCGACCGTGCCGAGCGCCACCGCGCCGCGTCGGCGCAGCGCCGTGGTGAAGGCCAGCGCCAGCAGCACGGCCGTGATCAGCGCACTGATCACGCGCATGCCGTAGAGCGCGTGGTCCCCGCGCAGGATCAGGCTCGGCCAGCCGACCAGCAGGTAGTAGAGCGGCGAGTAGTCCATGTGCGAGGACGCCTTGCCCCCGACCTGCTCCGCCGTGACGCGGTTGGCCTTGCCCGTGCAGCGCGCGGTCACCTCCACCTGGAACGCGTAGCAGGTCGGATCGTGCTTGGCGAGCGCGACGACCAGGCTGTGCGGCAGCTTGTAGGCGATCTCGAGGTAGTCGGGGGTGGAGTACGTGCTCTCCCAGTTGGACTGCTTCTGCACGTGCGCGACGCCGGAGAACTCCCCGCGCACCACGGCCGCGGCCTTGACCGACTGCTCCGGCTCGTCGGCCCCGCTGAGCAGCGGGGTGCCCAGACTCCAGGACAGGGCCATGGCGAGGAAGGCCAGAAAGGCCAGCAGCGGGGTGAGCACTTTTGTGCTCCACAGCGGTATCACAGCTTGCGCATCCTCGGTTCGAATGCTGATCGGCGTGGGCAACCTTAGCAAGAGCTGAAGCGGATCCGGGGGAGGTTCGGGCGCAGCGCCACGCCCGCGCCAGGCCTACCCGACCCCCCGTCAGCTCCACACCCCGCCGGATCCCGCCGCATGTGCATGCCTGGTATGCCCGGTCTGGATTTCCCGGCCATGACGCCGCACCCTAGCCTTCCCGGTGAACGACGTGCACTGATACACCGCGTCGACTGGGTACGCTCCGGCGTTCGGACCGGGGCGGGAGAACAAGGGAGTTTCCATGGAACAGGACTCTGCTTCATCGGGTTCGCCGGGTTCACCGGGTTCACCGGGTTCACCGGGTTCGCTGGTTTCGCCGGTTTGGGCGGCCCCCTCGCGCCGCGCCGTGCTGCGGCGCGCCGCCCTCGGCGCCGGGGTGCTGCTGGCGCCCACCGCCCTGGCCGGCCCGGCCGCCGCGGCCGCCACCGCGCCGGCCCCCGCCGCGAGCGGTCCGATCCTGGTCGCGGCCGGCCAGACCCTCACCCTGACCGCCACCACCCGCACCCGCCTGCTGACGATCGCCTCCGGCGCCACCCTCGCCGCGCCGGACGGATACCTGCTCACGGTCACCGTCGACGGCGTGGAGACCGGTTCCGCGCTGGTCTCCACCTACGGCACCACCACCCTGATCGAACCAGGCACCTATCGCGGCGACGTGGTGATCGAGGTGACGCCGGACAACGCCCAGAGCTTCTTCGGCCCCTTCACCTTCCACCTGCGCCAGGCCGTCTACGTCGGCGCCGCCGGCATCGTCACGGCGAACTCGGCCCTCTCGGCCGTCACGGCCGGCCGGCTCGGCCCGACCGGCGCGCACGACCTGGTGCTGCGCTCCACCGGCGAGGCCTTCGACGGGTTCTACGTCGCGAACGGGCAGTACGAGCTGATCCGACCCGACATCAGCTTCCGCGGAAACGGCCGCTGCGACTTCGTGGGCGACGGCGCCGCGCTGGTCGGCGACGGGGCGCAGACCCGGTTCGTCATCGACGGCGCACGGATCGACAACACGGGGGCGGTGCGCCCGGGCGTCATCGCGACCAACGGCGCCAACGTGATCGTGAAGAACTCGAGCATCGCCACCCACGACGGCGTGCTGCCCGCGGACTACACCGCGAACATCGGCCCTGACATGATGACCGTGCCGTGGATGCTGGGCCTTTCCGGCAACGTCCGCGCGACCATCGCACTGGGCGTGGACACCAAGGCCACCTACGTCAACTCGCGGATCTCCTCGACGAACTGGGGCGTACTGTCCACCGACTCGGACAACCAGGCCCAGCTCACCGCGATCAACTGCGACCTGGCGATCACCGACAAGGAGGGCTACGGCACGTACGCGGACGGTTCGGCGATCGACCGCTTCCTCGGCTGCCGGTTCCACCACGTCGCCTTCGCCGCGATCAGCACCGGCGGTTCGGTCTACTTCGGCGACAGCACGCCCGCCGCGGTGGCCGCGCTCAACACGAGCCAGGACGTGCGGCTGAGCGCCGCCGAGCTGGCCGCGATCCCGCTGACCCCCACCGTCGTGGACTCGACCAGGTTCGGCGTCATGTGGGCGCAGGGCAACGGCGGCTCGGTCACCCTCGACGGCGGCACACAGCTGCGCACCGCGGAGACCTCGTTCCTGGTCAAGGCGGTGCAGGTGAGCATCAGCGCGGACGGGTCGCAGGGTGCGCAGATCCTGCCCGGTAACGGCGTGCTGGTTCAGGTGATGGAGACCGACGACCCGGGCAACCCGGCCGGCGTCTACACCGAGCCGACCGGCGCGGCGACGAAGGACGACACCTTCGACGTCACCACCGAGCAGGCGCAGGACGTCGTGGTCGACTTCACCGACCTCGACCTGCGCGGCGACCTGTACAACGGCCGCCGCGGCGACCAGAACCTGGTGCTCAACCTCACCGGCACCCGCCTGGCCGGCGTGGTCTCGGCAAGCGCGACCAAGCACGCGCTGAGCGAGATCGGCGAGGCCGACTACGCGCAGCTCGGCCGAGTCACCAACACCACGCAGGCAGCGGTCAACAACGGCGTCATCGTGCACGTCGACGCCCGTTCGGTCTGGACGGTGACCGGAACCTCATATCTGACCAGCCTGACCGTATCCCCGGGCGGGACCGTGCGCGCCAGCCGGATGACCGTGGACGGCGTCGCGACCACGATCGCCGCGGGCACCACCTACACCGGCGCGATCGTGCTCGGCGCGCACTAAATTAAACGGCGTGATCCCGCTCGTGCTCACGCACAGAGCACCGAGCCACCGGCGCCGCGCGGCCGCTCTCCACTCGCCCTCCTGTTGCCTCTCCATCAAACGCTTGTTGGAGAGCGGCCGCTGCGCTAGGGTTCCCGCCATGCCCGGACCGAAGCAACCCTCCCCGACCCCGGACGACAGCCGGGAACGCGTCATCGCCGCGGCCACCACGCTGTTCGCGGAGCACGGCTACGACGGCACCTCGACCCGCCAGATCGCCAACCAGGTCGGGCTCAACGTCGCGACGGTCGCCTACCACGTGGGTGCCAAGGCCGACCTCTACCAGGAGGTCATGCGCCGGGCCTACGCGGCCGAGGCGCAGCACCTGACCCGCGCGCTCGCCGCGTTCCACACCGCCGCCGCGGCCGACCCGGCCGCCGCCGTGCGCACGCTGGTCGGCGCCTATTTCGACTTCTGCCTCGCCCACGCGCACATCCCAGCGCTGTGGATGCGGCGCTGGCTCTCCGACGCGGCCGAGGTGATCGGCCCGGAGGCCGAGTACGCCAAGCCGCAGATCGACGCCGTGCGTGCGGCCGTGGAAGCCGCGCTGCCCGAGGTCGCCGCGTGCGCCGACGTCGAGATGACCGTTTGGACCGTGCTGTGGATGACGCACGGGTTCTGCTGCTCCGGCCTGCTCGACCAGGACGGCACGCGCCGCGGTCCGACCGATCCGCAGGCCGTTGACCGTTTCCGCACCCATCTCGAGGGCCTCGCGCTGCGGGAACTCGGGCTCGGGCTCGCTCCCAGGCTCGGCGGCGTCGACCTCGGCGGTGCACAGTGACCGGCCGAATATCCACGAGCACTGACCCGTCCGCCGAGGCATCGATATCCATGCCGTCCCGGCGGCGGCTGCTGAGCTACGGCGTCGGGTCGGTCGGCACCGGCATCTTCTCCACCGTCCCCGGTCTGCTGCTGCTCTACTACATGACCGACACCCTGGCCGTACCCGCCGGTGTGGCCGGTCTCGTCGTCACCCTGCCCAAGGCCTGGGACGCGTTCTTCAACCCGTACGTCGGCGCGGCCAGCGACCGCGAAGCCGTGCGCACCGGCCGTCGCACCCACCTGCTACTGCTCGGCGCGGCGCTACTGCCGCTCGCGTTCGCCGCCATGTTCCTCTCGCCGGCGACCGGATCCGGCGCCGTCGCGTGGATCACCGTCGCCTTCGTCCTGGCCGCGAGTACCTACGCGCTCTTCCAGGTCCCGTACGTCGCGCTGCCGACGGAGATGTCCACCGACCCGGCCGTACGCACCCGGATCATGGGCTGGCGGATCGTCAGCCTGACCGTCGGCATCCTCGTCGCGGGCGGCCTCGCCCCCGCGGTCGTCGACGCCGCGGGCAAGGGCCGAGCCGGATACGCGCTGATGGGCGTGGTCGTCGGGGCCGTACTGTGGGTCGTGCTGACCGTCTCGGCCCGCGGCACCCGCTGGGTCGCCTCGCGGCCCGGGCCCGAGCAGCTCTCGCTCCCCGCCGCGCTCCGCGCCGCGCGCGGCAACCGGACCTTCTTCGCGCTGCTCACCGCGTTCGTCATCCAGGCCGCCGCGACCGCGATCATGCTCGCCGCCGCGCCCTACGTCGCCACCTACCGGCTGGGCCACTACGGCCTGACCTCGGTCCTGTTCGTCTGCCTCGTGGCGCCGAGCGCGGTGGCGGTTCCGCTGTGGGGCAGGGCCGCGCGCCGGTTCGGGCGGCTGCGCTGCCTGCTCGTCGCGACGCTCGGCTACGCCGTGGGCTCGGCGGCCCTGCTCCCGGTCAGCGCGGCCGCGAACGTCCCCGGCACGCTCGCGCTGTGCGCCGTACTCGGCATCTGCTACGCCGCGCTCCAACTGCTCCCGCTGTCTCTGCTCCCTGACACGATCGTGGCCGACACCGGGCGCACCGGCCACACCCAGTCGGGCGCCTTCACCGGCCTGTGGACCGCCGGCGAGACGGCGGGCCTGGCGCTCGGCCCCGGCGCGTACGCCCTCGGCCTCGCCGCCACCGGCTTCGCCTCCTCCACACTCGAACACCCCGTCGCGCAGACCGCGCTCGCGCGCACCGGCGTGCTGCTCGGATTCAGCCTCGTCCCGGCGGCCCTGATGCTCGTGTCCCTGCCCGCGCTGTTCGCCTACGCGCGCCGCCGAAAGGAAACCCCCTGATGTTGCCCGCCACCGGACGCCCCGTCGCCGACCTGCTCGCCGAACTCGACCGGCTCAAGGCCGCCGACCTGCCGACCCGCGGCGAGAACGTCACCGCCTACGTCTACGACTCGGGCCGGCCCGAGGTTCGCGAGGCGGCGGAGCGGGCCTACCTGGCCATGCTCGAGGTCAACAGCCTAGATCCCACCGCGTTCCCGAGCACGGTGGCCCTCGAGCGCGCCGTCGTCGCAGCCGTCGCCTCCCGCCTCGGCGGCGACGCGGCCACACCCGGCATCTTCACCAGCGGCGGCACCGAGTCGATCATGCTGGCGGTCAAGGCCGCCCGCGACGCGAGGCCCGATATCGCCGCACCCCGCATGGTCGTCCCGGTCACCGCGCACGCCGCGTTCCACAAGGCCGGCGCGTACCTGCGCGTCGCCATGGACACCGTCCCGGTCGACCCGGCCACCTTCCGCGCCGACCCCCAGGCCATGGCCGCCGCGTGCACACAAGACACCGTGCTCGTCGTCGCATCAGCCCCCTCCTACGCGCAGGGCGTGGTAGACCCGATCGAGGAGATCGCGGCAGTGGCCGCGGAGCGAAACCTCCCCTGCCACGTCGACGCCTGCGTGGGAGGCTGGCTCCTGCCCTGGCTCGCCGACGCAGGAGCCGAAATCCCCGCATTCGACCTCTCGGTCCCCGGCGTCACGTCGATCTCCTGCGACCTGCACAAGTTCGGCTACGCCCCCAAGGGCGCCTCGGTACTGCTGTTCCGCGACGCGGCAATGCGCATGGCCGCGTACTACGCGTGCGCAGCGTGGCCCGGCTACCCGATCGTCAACAGCACCGTGCAGAGCAGCAAGGGCGCCGGCCCCCTAGCCGGTGCCTGGGCCACCCTCCAAGCCCTCGGCGAAGACGGCTACCGCCAGCTCGGCCGCGAAGCACTCGAAGCCACGCGCCGCCTGGTGGAAGGCATCGCCCAGATCGAAGGCCTAGAAGTCCTCGGCACGCCCCAAGCCACCCTCGTGGCCATCGGCTCCTCCACCCTCGACCTGTTCGCCCTAGCCGACCGCTCCCGCGCCCGCGGCTTTTTCCTGCAGCCCCAGATGGCGGTAGACGGCCTCCCCGCCAGCGTCCACATCACGCTCACCGGCGTCAGCGCCGCCGGCATCGACAGCATGCTGACCGCCCTCGCCGAAGCCGCATCCGACCTCCGCGCCGACGGCCCCGCCAAGCCCCGCACCGACCTCGTGGAGCTGGTAGCCCAACTCGACCTGGAACACATGGACGACGCGACCTTCGCGTCACTGCTTCCTGCGGCAGGGTGGGAGACGGCGGTGGCTCCGGCTCCGGCCGGCGAGAGTGGCGAGGGTGGCGACGCCGTCGAGCGTGGCGAGGCCGGCGCCCCAGCCATGGCCGCGATCAACAACCTGCTCAACGCCCTACCCCCACACCAGCGCGAACTGATCATCAAGCGCTTCATCTCCGTCCTCTACAGCCCCCACCTCGACGCCTAACTCAGTCACCGAGCCGAGCGAGGGCAGGTCGGCCGGCCGGCTGGTCGGTCAGTCAGTCAGTCGGTCAACAGACAGCGCGCGCGGGCGGGATTGTTCCGCCCGCGCGCTGCCTCACCCCATCCGCTCCGCAAAGGACGCCGCCTCAGCACCGCTCATAGCTGTCGAACTCACTGAGCAACACCCCCTCCCCCCGCGTCAGCCCCCGCAGTTCCTGCTCAAAGCCCGCGACCTCAGCCGCCGGAATCTTCCCCGTCAACCGCCAGATCCTCGGCCCCGCCTGCGGCTCATCCGGCACGCCCCGCGCCGCGATCACCCGAGCCAGCACCCGCGCAGCCCCCTCGGCCGGAACGTCGAGCTCGAACCGGTTCACCGGCTCGCAGAGTTCCGTCCCAGCCTCCTCAAGCGCCCTGTTCAGCGCGAGCGCGGCCATGTTCCGAAAGTGCCCCGCGCTGGAAAGCGGAGGGAAGAACGCCGTATCGATCACCGTGACCCGACAGTCCGTCACCTCCCAACCCCGCGGCCCGGTAAGCAGCGTCCGACGCACCGACTCCTCGATCGCCGTGTGAAACGAGAGCGGCAGCCCACCGAGCTCAACCTCGAGCCCGTACCCGACACCCGATCCCGGCGCACCCGGATCAACCCGCAGCCCGACCGTCGCGAAGTCGAAGATCCGCTCCTCGACCCTGCGTTCCTGAACCCACGACGCCGTCCGCGCCACCCGTTCGATGTAGACGGTCCGAGACGGGCTGAACGAGACCGCGATCCCGAACTCCTCAGCCAGCGTCGACTCGATGACCTCCTTCTGCACCTCGCCGTAAAGCCGAACGGAGATCGCCCGCGTCGCCTCATCCCGACGCACGGCAATGTACGGATCCCCCTCCGCCAACACCTCCAACGCCGCAAACAGCGCCCCCGCCTGCCCCAAGTCCCGCGGCGTAACCACCGACTCCAAGCTAGGCGGCGCAAAAAATCCATCCACCGCAAGCCCATCCGGACTGCCCAGCCGATCCCCGATCCGCACATCCCGAAGCCCCGCGATCCGCGCAATCTCGCCCGCCACACCCCCCTCCACGGCAGTAACCCGCCCCGTCAACTCCACAATCCCGCCGCCAGCCGACCGAGTTCCGGCGCTCCCGCCATCAGCCCGCCGACCTCCCGCACTCCCAACGT
>NZ_JAGSOG010000167.1 GCF_018139695.1 Actinospica durhamensis
GGGGTGGAAGAGGAGGGCGGCGCGGTCTCGGTCACGCTTCCGACCCTAAGCCATCCGTCGCACGACGGGCCGACCGGGACCGAACGGCGTCACCCGGCTGCGCCCGCCCCTACCTTGCCGTACGCCACGTGGACAATCTCGTCTCATTCCCTGGAACGCCACTCGACACCCATAACACCGCGACTAGGCTTTTCTCATGGCACTCGGCCTTCCCAGCGTTCGCCCCGACCGCGCGACCACCATTCGCGAACTGCTCGCGGCAGGTCGGCCGACCATGTCGTTCGAGTTCTTCCCGGCCAAGGACGCGCAGCAGGAGCGCGCGCTGTGGGCGGCGCTGCGCCGGATCGAGGGGGTCGGCCCCGACTTCGTCTCGATCACCTACGGCGCGGGCGGCTCGAGCCAGGTGAACACCGCGAACGAGGCCGAGCGCGTGGCCACCGAGACCACCCTCACCCCGCTGGGCCACCTGACCGCGGTCAACCACTCCATCGCCGACCTGCGCCGGATCATCGGCCGTTACGCCGACGCCGGGGTGCGCAACGTGCTCGCCCTGCGCGGGGACCCGCCGGGCGACCCGACCGCCGAGTGGATCCCGCGCCCGGACGGGGTGACCTACGCCGCCGAACTGGTGCGGCTGGTCAAGGAGGCGGGCGACTTCTGCGTGGGCGTGGCCGCCTTCCCGGAGCGCCACCCGCGCTCGGGCGACTGGGACAGCGACGTACGCCACTTCGTGGACAAGTGCCGGGCCGGCGCCGACTTCGCCATCACCCAGATGTTCTTCGACGTGGAGGACTACCTGCGGCTGCGCGACCGGCTCGCCAAGGCCGGCTGCGAGACCCCGGTGATCGCCGGGATCATGCCGATCGTGCGGGCCACCCAGATCGAGCGGATGGTCACCCTCAGCGGCGGCAAGTTCCCGGCCGATCTCGGCGAGCGGATCCAAGCCGTGGCCGACGACCGCCAAGCCGTGCGCGCGATCGGCATCGAGCACTGCACCCGGATGGCCGAGCGGCTGCTCGCCGAGGGCGTGCCCGGACTGCACTTCATCACCCTCAACGCCTCCACCGCGACGCTCGAGGTCTACCACAACCTCTCGCTCGGCGCCCCGGTCTGACGCACCGGGCCCGGTTTCCCCACCCGGCTTGATTCCGGCGAAGCCCGTGCCGACGCGGCGTCAGACCCGGGTCGGGCGCAGCACCTCGGCCGCGTTCCACGCCGAGAGCGCCGCGAACGCCAGCCCGGGACCGGGCCGCGAGCTCGCCCCGACGTGAAGCAGACCCTTGATCGGCTGGACCGTGGGCGAACGCAGGATCGCGCTGCCCACCGACGTGATCGCGGGCCCGTTGACCGAGCCGCCCGGCACCCCGGTCGCCCGCTCCCGGTCGGCGGGGGTGATCGTCTCGCGCAGCGTCAGCGTGACCTCGGGCGAGAGTCCGAGCCGTTGGCCGACCAGTTCCACCAGCGTCGGGACGTAGCCGTGGGCCGCCTCGTCGGGCAGAGCGCACGGGACGTCCACCTGCACGACGAGTTCGCGCGGCTGCTCGGGCGCGGCGTGTACCCGCAGCGTGGGGTCGGCCGGGACGCGGTGCGTGCCTGACGCCGAGGCCGAGGCCGACGCGGACGCGGATGCGGGGAAGAGCGCGTCGAGGCGGGCGTCGGTCGCGGCCCGGCCCGGATCGCCGAAGAACACTGACTCGTGCGGAAGCTCGAGGTCTGCCGAGGCCTCGAGCCGCAGCGAGAGCAGCGAAGGGGAGTACCCGGCCGTGGCCGCGGTCTTCGAAGCCGATGCGGGCTGCTCGCCGGTCAGCCGCCGCAGCACCTGCGCGTCCACCGCGGCCACCACGACGTCGGCCGTCAACTGCTCGCCGGAAGCCAGCGTCACCGAACCGGAGGAGATCGACGCGGCCTCGGCCCCGAACCGGAATGCCACCCCGCGCGCCACACAGCGTTCGTACATGGCCCGCGCCAACTCGGGCACACCCCCGACCACGCGCCACGCGCCGAAAGCATGCTCGATATAAGGCCGCGTCGCGAGCACGGCGGGCGCGAACCGAGGATCGGACCCCGCTCCGAGCGCGTACTCGTCCAGCACGGCCAGCATCCGCGGATCCCGTATCCCGCAGGCCGCGCCGACCTGCCGCAGCGTCCGCCGCGCAGCGATCGCGCGCCGCCCGGAGCCGGACCGGTAAAGGCGCCAGAGCTCGGCCCGCGACGCGTCCGGCACCTCGACCAGCGTCGGTCGGATCGCGCTCCAAGCCCGGTTGCCGTGGTCGAGCAGCCCGAGCCACGCCGCCCCGGCGCCGTCTCCGAACGCGGCGTCGAACGCATCCTTCGTCGCCCCGCGCGCGGTGTTCGGCAGTGCGAGCGAGGTCCCGTCGGCGAAGACGAAGCGACGGACCGGGTCCACCGGCACCAGCGAGACGTTGTCCTCGAGAGCCCCGCCACCGGAGGCCTTGCGGCCCCCCGTCTTGACGAAGAGGTCGCGCAACACCGCAGGCAGCGTCAGCGTGCACGGCCCGCCCCAGCTCAACGCCGCCCCGCCCGCAGCCGACCCGCGCTCGAGCACCACGACGTCGTTCGCCGCGCCGCCCATCCGAGCCGCGGCGGCCAACCCGGCCACACCCGCGCCGACGACGATGATCCTCACGGTCGGCAAGGATAGTGCCCGCCACGGACCGCCCCGCAGCCGCTCCCGCCGGTGGGCCGCCGCCGCTACCAGCGGGAGCGGCCCGCTTTTGCTCCGCTACCTCTGCTGCTGCCGCCTGCTCGCGCCCCACGCCCACATCGGCTGCCCGAGCTGACCGTTCTCCTCGCCCGACCCCGAGGCCTCGTGCCCGCCCGCCTCCACGCCCGGAGCACGCATCGCCGCCAGCAGCTTGCGCGCCGTCGTCCCCAGCGAGCCGAGCGTCGCGTCCCCGTAGTCGCGCAGCCGCGAGTAGGGCTCGCGCGGCTCCGGCGGAAGCTCGTCGGCGCGGGCCCGCAGGTGCGCCGGGATGACCCGGCGGGCGTCGGCCAGCCCGGTCGGCACGTTGGCCTTGCGCATCGCGCACAGCAGCGCCAGCGGGTGCGGATCGCGCGCGGCCGCCCGGTGCCCGCCGATCCGCCAGTACGCCTCGGAATCCGCCGCGAAGGCGTAGCGCCCGGTGCGTCGCCGGCCGCCGGCGTCGAGCACGAGCAGGTCGAGCTCCTCGCGGCGCAACAGGTCGGCCCCGGCCGCGGCCGCGTAGGGGCCGAGCGGCGCGCCGGGATCGGCGAACAGCAGGATGCGGCCCCGTGCCCCGACGGCGAGCTGCTGGGACCGGTGCGAGAAGCGCGACCAGCCGGTCGGCAGGCAGGAGGTGTCGAGCAGCCGCACCCGCGGATCGTCGCGGAACTCGCGGGAGAGCACGCGGTAGGTCTCCTCGGTGCACCCGACGTCCAGCACCACGACGTCGAGCCGCGTCACGTTCCGCTGGGCCACCGCCGCCCGCACCGCGGCCAACGCCACCGAGGGCTCGTGCCGCAACGGCAGCAGCACCGAGACCGGCTCCCGGATCAGCGGCGGCCGGCGCGTCCCCGCCGCATGCAGGTGCAGGACGGGCGGCGCCACCAGCAGCGGCCGCGCCGGCAACCGCGGCACGCGAATCGCCCCGCGATCGCGGGCTTCGCTGAGAGTGGGGACGGGTCCTGGCACGTTATTGAGTATCAATGAGGTTATCCGGTTATGCCATGGGATGGGGACCGGATGGCTCAATGCCGGCCGCCACGGCGAGAGCGGTTGCGCGGGTTCGACGTCTGTGCATCCCGCTGTCGGCTGACGGGATCTGACGGGGTCTCTGGACGGCCCCGTCTGACGGCGGGTCTCGGCGTGAACCGGCGGATCCGCCCCTGATGCAGAGCTCTGCGCTGAGCCCGCGCGTGCGCACGACGACCCCGTCTCGGCACGTCGTCGCGACCGCAGCGCCTTCAGTCCGTCCTCGGCCGCCCCTCGGCACCGGCGGTCGTCGGTCACTTCGAGCACTGATCCGCTTGGGGGTTGGCGGTGGCCGCGTGCCCCCACGGCGCGCGGCCACCGCTCCTACCCACCCCGGCGGACGCGGTCCGGACTGGCGGGCAAGGCGCAGCCGGACCGTCCGCTGGTGGGTCAGGTCGAGCCGACCCACCACGCCCCCTGCCGCTCTCCCCAGCGGCGGGCGGCCACGGCGTGTTTCCTCTCGCTCCCCACCGGCCGGCTCTCGAGACGACATCCTTCGCGAATGTCCCGGGCCGTCCGCTTCACGCCGTGGCGACGCGATCCACCCGGTTGGACCCGTTGCCCCACCCGAAGGTTGTCGTGGCCTGCGGTCACGAATCGATAACTGTGTGCAGGCGCTGGTGGGACGCCTGTGCGTCGGCGACACCCACCCGATCGGGTGGCGATTCGGCAAAGGCGTAGCGGGGGCACCCGTCGACCGATACAGTGGTCTCCGTTCGAACAAAGATTCGAACAGCCCGCCGCCGGCGGACGCGGGGACGGCGTCGGTCTTTGCAGGTCCACGGGCTCGGACCGGCAAGCCGACACCGTCGGGGAAGCCCGCGTCCGGCCGGCGGCGCCGACCAGCAGAAGGGCGCACGAGATGGCGGTCGAGATGACACAGGAGCTGCCCGCGACGGGAACGGCGGGTGACGAGGGCCAGTGCGAGGTGCTGCAGGGCGCCGACGGTCCGGTCTACTTCCTGCACCAGGGCCTGCTGTTCATCGTGCACGACCTGCTCGGCCGCTGGGCCGAGCCCGGCGAGGTGCACTGGCTGGTCAGCGCCTCGGTGGGCCGCTTCGGCGAACCCGCCCTCTACCGCCTGCGCTGTCGTTACGCCGCCGCGGACCCGGATCCCGGCCCGGGCGGGCGCATCGGCGGCCTGGCCGCGGTGAGCGGCGCGGCCACGACCGGCCCGCGGGATCGGGACGAGGTGCTCGCCGACCTCGGGAACCTGCACGGCCGGATCGGCCCGTCCGACCCGCGCCACCGCCCCGGTCCGGGACGCTGGACGGTGCGCCGTGCGGCAAACGGGCCATTCTGACGGTGCTGATGCGGCCGTCAGGAGTACGCGGCGGCCCGGTGAGCTGGCGCTAAGCCGCCTGGCCGGGGGAGTGTGAGCGGGGCGGCCCGGGAGCACGGGGCTCGGGCCGCCCCCCTCCCGCATGGACGACCTGAGGTGTTCGACGGTTCGACCTCGCGTGTTCGAGATCGTGGAAAGAAACGCGCGTCCCGGCATCCGGGTATCCGCGCCATCGCCCTGCGCGCTCGCGCCTGTGCGTATCCTTACACTCACTCTGAGTATGCGGGTCCTCAATCGTCTTGGCCGAGCGAGGTGGCGTCTGGGATCATCAGGCGGTGCATGCCGCTCTCTTCGCCCACTTGGCCTTTCCGTCCATCCTGCTCGCCTGTGTGGCGGCGTTGGCCGCGGGGACGGTGGACGCGATGGTCGGCGGGGGTGGGCTGATCCAGCTGCCGGTGCTGCTCTTCCTGCTGCCGCACACCCCGGTCCTCGCGCTGGGGACGAACAAGCTGGCCTCGCTGGTCGGGACGAGCACGGCGGCCGGGCGCTACGTCCGGCGCACCAAGGTCGACTGGCGTTCGGCCGCGCCGATGGCGGGGGTGGCCCTGTGCGGGTCGTTGCTCGGCGCCAGTTGTGCGCGCCTGATGCCCGCGACGGTGCTGGACGTGGTGGTTCTGGTCGCGATGGTCGGCATCGCGATCCACCTGTGGCGCAACAAGGCCGTGGGCGTCGTCGAGCGGCTCCGGTTCCACGGGGCGGCGCGGATCGGGGTGATGGCGGTCGGCGGTGTGATCATCGGGTTCTGGGACGGGTTGGCCGGCCCGGGCACCGGCTCGCTGCTGATCTTCTTTCTGGTCAGCGCGATAGGGCTGGAGTTCGTCGGGGCTTCGGCCGTGGCCAAGGTGGTCAACTGCGCGACCAATGTGGGCGCGCTGCTGGTGTTCGCCCCCGGCGGGTCCGTGGCCTGGGGCCTCGCCGCGGCGATGGCGGTGTGCAACGTCTCTGGCGCGCTGATCGGCACGGCGCTGGCCACCTCGCGCGGCGCGACGTTCGTGCGCAAGGTGTTCTTCGGCGTCGTGTCGCTGCTGATCGTGAGCCTGGCGAGCAAGCTGGCTGCGGGCTGAGTGGGGGGCGGCCTCACCCCCGCAGCCGCAGGCCCTGCGGCGTCAGGGTGAAGCCGGCCTTCAGGAGCGCGGCGGGGCCGGGGGCGGCCTGGCCGCCTGAGCCGACGCCGGATTCGGAGAGCACGGGGACGCCGTCGACGGCGGCGATGGTGAGGGCGCCGACCCGGCCCGCCTTGACCGACTCCGCCAGTGCGGCGGCTCCGAGCTCGAGCAGCTCGCGGTTCTGCTGGAACGTCAGGACCGTTCGTCCGCCGCGCTCGACGTACCAGACCAGGTCGCCCTCGTGCAGCACCACCAGGGAGCCCGCCTTCCGGCCGGGGCGGTGGCCGGCCCGGCCGGGTTCGGTTTCGGCCCGCTGCGGCCAGTCCACCGCGGCGCCGTACGCATTGGCGGGGTCGGTCGCGGCCAGGACGAGCGTGTCCGGGGCGTCTTTGACCTTCCGGCCACGGCTGCCGTCCGGTCCGGACGGCGGGTAGGCGCCGGCGCCGTTGGTCCACGGGTACGGCTCGGGCAGCGGCTGGGCGCCGGAGGCTTCGAACGGGTCCGGGTCGCGGCCCTCGTCGAAGCCGGTGACGCGCTTGGGCTCGGTGCGCAGGCGGTCGACGACTCCGTCCGCGGCGAACTGGGCGGCGCCGAGGCCGTCCACGAAATAGCCGCGGCGTACCCGGCCCACCTCCTCGAAGGCGGACAGGACGCGGTAGGCCGCGGAGAAGTTGCCCAGTGCGCCGCGGCCGCCGCGTTCGGAGGCCACTGATCCGCGGGTGACCAGGCCGTATCGGTCGAGCAGCACCTCGGCCTGGAGCTGGGCGACCTGCGCGACCTGAGCGGGCGTCAGGGCCGCGCCGGCCGGGCCCGCGCCGACCTCGCCCCCGAGGGGGCCGATTCTGCGGGTGCGCGACCAGCGGCCGACCGAGCGGGCGGCCCCGACGGTGGTCAGGGCCTGCTCGGCGGAGGGCAACGGGGCCGACAGGCGCAGCGAGGCGTAGCGGCCGCGGGGAGTGGGCCGCTTGGCCCGGTGCGCCGTCTTGCCCGCGCCGAGCAGCGCGCGCATCGGGGCGAGGGTGTCGTTGGTGAGGTGCCCGGCCCACAGCAGGTCCCAGAGCGCATCGAGCACGGACGCCGGATCCGCCTCGGTGCCCGACTGCCCCAGACGGGTCATCAGGCCGCGGAAGAACAGCGCGTTCTCGTGTGCCAGCTCCTCCAGGATCGCCCGGTGCAACGGGCCGAATCCGTCGATCGGCAGCGGTTCGGGCAGTACCGCCGGGGCGATCGCGGCCGGGGCGAGTGTTACCCAGCCGTCGTCCACGGCCAGTGCTCCGGCACCGGTCCAGGCCACCTCGCCGCCCGAGGTCAGCTCGTCCAGCATGGCCGGCTGATAGTCCGTCACCCGGGCCGGCAGGATCAGGCGTTCGAGGGCTGAGGCCGGGACCGGATACCCGGCCAGCTGCTCCACCGCCCGCAACACGCCGTCCACCCCGCGCAGCCGGGCGCCCGTCGTCGCCCCCTGCCACGCGGGCAGCAGCCGGGCCAGCGCGCTCGGCGCGACCGGTTCGGCCTGCTCGCGCAGCGCGGCCACGGTGCGCCGCCGCAGCCTTCGCAGCACCCTGGCGTCGCACCACTGCTCGCCGGTGGTGTCCGGCCGGAAGCCGCCGCGCACCACCCGCTGCTGCGCGGCCAGCCGCTCCAGGGTGGCGAGCACCACGGCGACGCCGAGGCCGAAGACCGCCGCCGCCTGCGCGATCGGGAACGGGGCGTGGGTGCGGGCGTAGCGGGCCAGCAGGTCGCCCAGCGGGTCGGCCACCGGCTCGGTGAAGGCCTCGGGCACACCCACCGGCAGCGGCGCGCCGAGCGCGTCGCGCAGCCGGCCCGCGTCCTCGATCGCCGCCCAGCGCTCCTCGCCCGCGATCCGCACCCTGATCACCCGCCGGGACCGCTCCAGCTCGGCGAGCCAGGACTGCGCGATACCGCGCCGGGCCGCCTCCTCGGTGGAGAGCGGGCCGAGCAGCCGCAGCAGGTCCGCCGCGTCCTCGGCGTCGCGGGCGCGGCGATCCTCGGCCAGGTGCTGGAGCTCGGCCTCGAGCTGGTCGATGATCTCGTTGTCGAACAGGTCGCGCAGCTCCGGCTGGCCGAGCAGCTCGGCCAGCAGCGAGGGATCGACCGCGAGCGCGGCGGCCCGGCGCTCGGCCAGCGGCGAGTCCCCCTCGTAGAGGAACTGGGCGATGTAGCCGAACAGCAGGGACTTGGCGAAGGGCGAGGGCGCGGGCGTCTCCACCTCCACGATCCGCACCCGCCGGCCCTCGATGTCGCCGAGCAGCTCGACCAGGCCGGGCAGGTCGAACACGTCCTGCAGGCATTCCCGGACCGTCTCGAGCACGATGGGGAAGGACGCGTACTTACTCGCCACCGCGAGCAGGTGCGCGGCCCGCTGCCGCTGCTGCCACAGCGGCACCCGGGCGTTCGGCCGGCGGCGCGGCAGCAGCAGGGCCCGGCCCGCGCACTCGCGGAAGCGCGCGGCGAACAGGGCCGAGCCGCCCACCTCGTCCGTGACGAGCTGTTCGATCTCCTCCGCGGCGAAGCGGGCCAGCGCGGCCTCGGGCCTGGCCGTGGCCGAGTCCTCGTCCCAGTCGGCGTCCGGGATTCGCAGCACGATGCCGTCGTCCGCGTGCATGACCTGCGCGTCCATCCCGTGCAGGGCCCGCAGCTTGGCCCCGATGGCCAGCGCCCAGGGCGCGTGCACCTGCGCGCCGAAGGGGGAGTGGATGACCATCCGCCAGTCCCCGAGCTCGTCGTGGAAGCGTTCGACCACGATGGTCCGGTCGTCCGGGACCTGGCCGGTCGCCTCCCGCTGCTCCGTCAGGTACGCCAGCAGGTTGCCCGCGGCCCAGGCATCGAGGCCTGCTTCACGCAGACGCTCCCGCGCCTGCTCCGGTTCGAGGGCGCCGAGCTCCCGGGTGAACGCGCCGAGCGCGCGGCCGAGCTCGAGCGGGCGGCCGAGCGCGTCGCCGTGCCAGAACGGCAGCCGTCCGGGCTGGCCGGGGGCCGGAGAGACCAGCACCCGGTCGTGTGTGATCTCCTCGATCCGCCAGGAGCTGGTGCCCAGGGTGAACACGTCGCCCACCCGCGACTCGTAGACCATCTCCTCGTCGAGCTCGCCGACGCGCCTGGCCTGCTTCTGGTCGCCCACCAGGAACACGCCGTACAGGCCGCGGTCCGGGATGGTGCCGCCGGAGGTCACGGCCAGCCGCTGCGCCCCGGGCCGCGCCTGCAGCTGCCCGGTCTCCCGGTCCCACACCAGGCGCGGGCGCAGTTCGGCGAACTCGTCGCTCGGATACCGGCCGGCCAGCATGTCGAGTACGGCCTCGAACACCGGCTCGGCCAGGGTGGTGAACGGCGCCGCCCGGCGTACCGCGGCGAGCAGGTCCGTGGTCTGCCAGGGTTCGATCGCGACCATGGCGACGAGCTGCTGCGCGAGCACGTCGAGCGGGTTGCGCACGGCGTGTACGGCCTCGATCAACCCGGCCCGCATCCGCTCGGCCACGACGGCGGACTGGAGCAGGTCGCCGCGGAACTTGGGGAAGATCACGCCGCGGCTGACCGCGCCGACCTGGTGCCCGGCCCGGCCCACCCGCTGCAGTCCGGAGGCGACCGAGGGCGGCGACTCGACCTGCACGACGAGGTCGACCGCGCCCATGTCGATACCGAGTTCGAGGCTGGAGGTGGCCACCACGGCGGGCAGCCGGCCGGCCTTGAGCGCCTCCTCCACCTCGGCCCGCTGTTCCTTGGAGACGGAGCCGTGGTGGGCCCGGGCCAGCAGCGGCGGCGCGCCGCCGGCCTGTCCGGCCTGGCCCATCAGCTCGGCCGGGGTGCGGATCGGGGTGCGGGCGAAGGCCGCGGCGGCGCCGTCGGACCCGTCTGCGGCGGTGATCGCGGGCGCGCCGGAGGATCCTGATTCGTCCGCGGACGGCCGGTCGGCCTCGGCGGCGCTCAGCTGCTCGAAGTAGATCTCGTTGAGCCGGTTGCACAGCCGCTCGGCCAGGCGGCGCGAGTTGGCGAAGACCAGGGTGGAGGTGTGCTGCTCGATCAGGTCGGCGACGCGCTGCTCCACGTGCGGCCAGATCGAGGCCTGGCGGCGGCCGCGCTGGTCGGCCGGGACGGTCTCGTCCTCGAGCGAGGCGAGCTCGGCCATGTCCTCGACCGGGACGACCACCCGCAGGTCGAAGGTCTTGGCCGAGGGCGGGGCGACCACCACGGCCGGACGCGGGCCGCCGAGCCAGGCGGCGATCTCCTCCGGCGGGCGGACGGTGGCGGACAGGCCGATGCGCTGGGCGGGTCGGGACAGCAGCAGGTCGAGCCGCTCGAGGCTGAGCGCGAGGTGGGCGCCGCGCTTGGTGCCGGCGATGGCGTGGACCTCGTCCACGATCACCGTCTCGATTCCGGCCAGGGCCTCGCGCGCCTGCGAGGTGAGCAGCAGGAACAGCGACTCCGGCGTGGTGATGAGGATGTCCGGCGGCTTGGTGCTGAAGCGGCGGCGCTCGTCGGCGGGGGTGTCCCCGGTGCGCACGGCCACCCGCACCTCTGGCTCGGGCAGGCCCGCGCGCACGGCCTCCTGGCGCAGCCCGGCCAGCGGCGCGCGCAGGTTGCGCTCCACGTCCACGCCGAGCGCCTTGAGCGGGGAGACGTAGAGCACCCGGCAGCGCAGCTTCGGGTCCTCGGCCGCCGGGCCGAAGGCGAGCCGGTCGAGCGCGGCGAGGAACGCGGCCAGGGTCTTGCCGGAGCCGGTGGGCGCGACGACCAGGGCGTTGTGCCCGGCCTTGATCTCCTCCCACGCGCCGAGCTGCGCCGCGGTGGGCTGCGCGAAGGCGCCGCTCAGCCAGCGGCGGGTCGGCTCGGCGAAGTAGTCCATGGGTCCATGGTGCAACGCCCCTCCGACAAAAGCCGCGGGTCACCGTGATCGAGGTGCGCAAAGCGCGGAAAGTCGCCGAAACGTGTCGTTTCCACGCGTGCATGCCCCGGACGGTGCGGCTTCCACCGCGGTCCGGGGCATGCACGTGATCAGGGGCCGCCCGGGGGCGGCGGGGGTCGCCTCAGCGACGGTTCGTCAGGTTCAGCAGCGAGCCGACGCGCTTGCGCATCAGCAGGCCGCCACCGCCGAGCAGGCTCGCGCCGAACGGGGCCACGACGTCCTGCGCGCCGGTGCCGGTCTCGGCCAGCGTGCCGACCGGCCGGTGCGGCGCCGCGTGCCTGCCGCCGGAGCCCGGGGTGGTGCCGGTCGGCGTCTTCGTGGTGGTCGGCGGCGTCGAGGTCGCCGGGGGCGGGCAGCCGCAGGTCGAGGTAGGGGGCTGATGCGTGTGGGTCGGCGGAGCCACCGAGCCGCCGCCGTTGGAGCAGTCGTTGCCGGCGGCGGTGTCGCCCACGCCGACCACGCTCACCTGGTTGCCGCACAGGTTGACGGGGGTCTCGACCGGCGCCTGCACGGTGTTGCCCGAGCCGATGCCCGGGGAGCCGTGCGAGCCGCCGTTCGCGCCCGCACCGTTCGTACCCCGACCGCCGCCGTTGGAGCAGTCGTTGCCGGCGGCCGTGTCGCCCACGCCCACGCCGCTGATCGAGTTGCCGCACACGTTGATCGGGGCGTCGACCGGGATCTGGACCAGGTTGCCGGAACCGATGCCGGGCGAGCCCTTCGCGCCGCCGTTCGCGCTCGCGGAGTCGCCGCCGGAGCCCGAGCCGCCGTTGCCGCAGTGGTTGTCCACCGCGGAGTCGAGCACGCCGATGACGTCCACGACGTTGCCGCACACGTTGATCGGGGCGTCGACCGGGATCTGGACCAGGTTGCCGGAGAGCACGCCGGGGGAGTCCGTCGCCGCCCCGGTCGCCGCGGCGTCGGCCTGGGCCATGCCGATGCCGGTGATCAGCAGGCCGCCCGTGGTCATACCGAGGACGACGCGCCGTTTCGTCGAGTGGTGCATGGTGGTGTCTACCTCTGCGTGGAATGGTGTCGGGCGCTGCCGCCCTGATTGGCTTTCCTAGGACGGGAACGATGTATGACGATCGGAGTTACTTCCGATCGGAAGAATCCCGCTCGCGAGTGAAGTCCGGATTCGTCGTACAACCTTCCGGCGCGCCGGTGCGTCCGCACGCCCGAGATCCCGGGGCTCACCGGGACCGCGGGCCCACAAGGACCGGGGCCCGGCCACCGTGCAAGGGGATGCGGTGACCGGGCCCGGGCCGGCGCGGGTGCGCCGCAGAGCGGAGGCTAGTTCCAGCTCTGGTTGTCGAAGGCCGAGTCGAGCAGGCCGATCACGGAGATGCTGTTCCCGGTGACGTTGACCGGGATGTGAATCGGTGCCTGCACGTTGTTGCCGGAAAGGATCCCGGGGGAGTCGGCGGCGAAGCCGTGGGCGGACGAGTCGGCCATGGCCGCACTCGCGCCGGCGACGACGAGGGCACCGGTGACGCCGGTGAGCGCGGCGATCTTCTTGACGTTCATTGCAGTCCTCCTTGTCGCGGCCGACCGGCCGCGGCATGCGTTACAGGGCATGTGGCGCTTGCAGAGGGCGTCCGGCGTTCGCATCCGACGCTTCTCGGTCCACGCAAGGAGAAACGACGCGGGGCCGTCCGAGGTACGGATCTGATCTGATCGTCCGCCTTTAAGGGGAACGCATCATCATTCTGCCTGTCGCTGATGGGACGTGAGATGACCGGTATTCAAAAAATCTTCCCTGCTCAATCGACATCCGGCCGTTTGCATGTGTGCCGGGCAAACCTCCGGGTACCTCTCCAGGCGAGCACGCCACTGCTGCGTACGGACGGCCGCCAGGATCCGCCAGCGCCGGTCGGGGCAGGTGCGCGGCGCGTCGCGGGCCCCGTGTCGGTGAAAACCGGTAGCGTTGCCTGCGACACTCGATTGAGTGAATTGTGCTACCCGTCACGGCAGCGGGTCTGCAGTGGAGAGAGGAGGCGTTCGATGGTTTCGAGCCGCAGGGCTACAGCCCCGCATCTGGTCCCGGTCGACGATGGCGAGCGGTGGTACGGGGAGGAGGCTGCCGGGGTCGGCCAGCGGATCGCCACCGTCCGGCCGCGCAGTTTCACCGACGCCAAGGTGATCGGTGAATACTTCCGGGCCGGCGTTCCCGTCATCATGAATCTCGCTGATCTGGAGGAGTCCGACGCCAAGCGGATCGTCGACTTCGCCTCAGGTCTGATCTTCTCACTGCGCGGTGGAATAGAGCGTGTCGCGGCTCGTGTCTTCCTGCTGACTCCGGCGGGCCTGGAGATCGTGGACGGCGCGGACAGCCCGTCGCAGGACCCGGGCTTTTTCAACCAGGGCTGATTTCGACTTCAGAATATTGACATAAAGTCGGCCGACGGCCGTCTCGGCACCGTTCGCGGGGTGCCGGTGACGGCCGTCGGCTTGTCTGTGTGGTGTTAGTGCGTGGTCGGTGCGGGGTTTATCCCTTGTGCACGCATCGTCTTTGTACGAGCCCTGTCGGGCGCGTCAGTGCAGCGCGGCGGGCAGGGCGATGGCGGGGTCGAGGTCGCCGGTCGGCACCGCGGCCTCACGTACGGTGCGCAGCGGCACCGAGCCGGCCCAGTACGGTCCGTCCAGGTCCGCCTCGTCGTCGGCGACCTGGTCCCCGCGCCGCTTGAGCGAGACCGCCTCGAGGTCGAGCGCGACGATCGCGGTCGCGGCGAGTTCCTTGGGCGCGGGCGGGCGCGATTGCGTCGTGCGGCCGGGGTAGATCTTGTCCACCAGGGCGGCCATCGCGTCGTAGCGCTCCTGCGCGTCGCGCACCACCCGGGCGTCGCCCATGGCGACCACGCTGCGGTAGCCGAGCGAGTGGTGGAACCAGGAACGGGCGAGCACCAGGGCGTCGAGGAGCGTGACGCTGATGCTGATCGGCTCGCCGTCCAGCAGCGCGAACCGGCCGCCGGTGGATCCGTGCACATACAGGGTCTCGCCGACGCGCGCGTGCAGGGTCGGCAGGGTCATCGGCCGGCCGTCGCGCTGGAACGCGATCGTGCAGTGCAGGGCCTCGTCGAGGACGGCGTGCACGGCGTCCTTGTCGTAGGTCGCGCGGTCGCGGTAGCGGGTCGGGACGGTCAAGTCGGTCGGGGCGTACGACGGCGTCGCTTGCGTCATGATTACGTCCTAGTACATAATGTGGATTGTGTCAGAACAATCTCTCTGGTGGGAACGGTACAAGCTCGAACGGGCCGGGGCAAGCGAGATCGTCGCCGGAGTCGAGACGGCCGTGACCGCCGGCCTGCTCGCCCCCGGCGAGGCGCTCCCGCCGGTGCGCGACCTCGCCGGATACCTGCACGTCAACCCGAACACGGTCGCCGCCGCGTACCGCACCCTGCGCGACCGCGGCACGGTCGAGACGCGCGGCCGGGCCGGCACCCGGGTGCGCGAACGCCCGGGGACCAGCACCCGGATGCGCTCCTACGAGATGCCCGAGGGGGTGCGGGATCTGACCTCGGGTGAGCCCGAGCCCAGGCTGCTGCCGCGGCTTCGGCCCCCGGCCGCCATCGACGTGTCCGGCTACCGCTACGCCCCGGTGGAGCCGGTGCTCGAGGAGCAGCTCAGACGGCGGGTGAGCCGCTTCTTCACGGCAGAGGCGGGTGCGGGCACTGATACCCATGCCGACATCGAGACCGCGGCCGAGTCCGCCGCCCTGCTGGCCGGCTCGCGGATGCTCTCGGTGTTCGGCTCGCTCGACGGGATCGAGCGGCTGCTGGCCACGCACACCCGGCCAGGGGACAAGATCGCGGTCGAGGACCCGGCCTGGGGGAACATGCTCGACCTCGCCGCCGCGCGCGGGCTCACGGTCGTACCGATGCGGATGAACGACGAGGGCCCCGACCCGACCGACCTGCGTGCGGCGCTGGCCGCCGGAGTGAGCGCGGTGGTCGTCACCACCCGGGCGCAGAACCCTTATGGCGCGATCGTCTCGGCCCGCCGCGCCACCGCGCTGCGCACCGTGCTCGCGGCCCACCCCGAGGTGCTCACCATCGACGACGACCACGGCGCCGACCTCACCCCCGGAGTGCCGCGGCTGCTCGCCGGCGCGACCCGGCAGTGGGCGTACCTGTATTCGGCCTCGAAGGCCTACGGCCCGGACATGCGCATCGCCGCGCTGGTAGGAGCCGCCGACACCACCGACCGGGTGGCCGGACAGCTGCGGCACAGCTCGCGCCGGGTCCCCGGGGTGATGCAGCACCTGTGGGCCGACGCCCTGGCCGACCAGGCGAACGACGCGGTGCTGGCCGAGGCGGGCGCCGTCTACGCGGCCAATCGCAAGGCCCTGATCGGCGAGCTGGGCGCGCGGGGTGTCGAGGCGCACGGGGCGAGCGGCCTGAGCGTGTGGATCCCGGTGCCGGACGAGACGGCCGCGGCCACCGGCCTGCTCGCCCGCGGCTGGGCCGTGGCGCCCGGCTCCTGGTTCCGGGTGCGCAGCGGGCCCGGGATCCGGGTGACGGTGGCCTCGATGCAGCGCGAGGAGATGGCCGCCCTGGCCGAAGCCGTCGCCTCCACCCTGGGGCGTCACGCGGGGGTGCGGCCGGAGTCGGTGTGAGCGACCGGTACGACGGGCCGCGCGGCACAAAGGAGTCGCGCGGCTGACAGGCCACGTCCATCCACGCGGGAGGCCTGCCACGGCGCGGCTCCACCCGCTCTCCACCCCGGATTCGAACCCTGGGTTGATCACATCGCGCCAGGCCGAGGCCATAGTCGAGGGCATGACCACTTCGGACTGGATCCTCGACCTGACCCTCATCCTCGTCGTCCTGCGGCAGATCCGGGAGAGCCGGATCGACCTGATCTTCCTCGTCGTTCCGTTCGCGATCACCGGCTTCGTGGCGAGCAAGTACCTCGACCCGATCCCCACCGCGGGCAACGACCTGCTGCTGATCCTCGCCTTCGCGGCGCTCGGCGCGGTGCTCGGCGTGGCCGGCGGGCTGGCCACCCGGGTCCGGATCGCACAGGGACGCGCGTTCGTGCGGGCCGGATTCGTCGCGGCCTCGCTGTGGGTGCTCAGCATGGGCGGCCGGCTCGGCTTCGTGCTGTGGACCGAGCACGGCGGCGACCGGTCGCTGGGCAGCTTCAGCGCTCACCACCACATCACCAGCGGCCAGGCCTGGGTCAGCGCCCTGATCCTGATGGTGCTGGCCGAGGTGGTGACCCGGATCGGCACCATCCTGATCCGGGCCCAGCTCGCCAAGGGCGCCGCCCGCGCCGCCGACAGCGCCGGGACGGGCCGCACCGTGGCCGCGCACCCGAGCCTGGGCACGGCCGACCGGCACACCCATGCGGGCCTGTGACCCGCGGCCGCCAGAGCACGCGGAACACGCGGAACACGCTGAGTACGCGGAACACGCTGAGTACGCGGAACACGCTGAGCACCGACTCGAGAGGACCGTCGCGCGGGAGACCGCCGCGGCGGTCCTCTCGCGTGTGGCGGGTCAGGCCCTCGCGCCGAGCGCCGCCGCGAGGGTCTTCGGGGGCAGGTACGCGCGGGCCGGGAGCAGCTCCGGCAGACGCTCGCGCTGGATGGTGGTGGCGCGGAAGAACAGGCCGATGGTCACCGCGTGGTCCGGCCGCTCGAGCACCTCGACCCGGTCGCCCGGGATGGCCTCACCCGGCGTCACGACCTTGAGGTAGGCGCCGGTGACGCCCCGCTGGGTGAACCGCTTGATCCAGTGCTCCTCGCCCATCTTCACCGCGAAGGTCACACAGGGCACCTGCGGCTGCGTGACCGCGAGCACCAGCCCCGACCCGAACCGCCACTGCTCGCCGAGCACCGCGCCGGTCAGGTCCAGCCCCTCGGTGGTGAGGTTCTCCCCGAACATGCCGTCGGGCAGCTCCCGCCCGAGCTCGCGTTCCCACCAGTCCAGATCCTCGCGCGCGTAGGCGTAGACGGCCTGCTCGGGGCCGCCGTGGTGGGCGATGTCGCAGATCACGTCGCCGGCCAGGCCGGACTGGCCGGGACCGGAGTTCTTGGGCCGCGGCACGTCCACCCACACCGGCCGGTCCACCGGCAGCTTGTGGATGCCCGTGCCGGAGGTGTCCGGCTTGTGCGGGTTGGCCACCTTGTGATCGGCCAGGTTGACGGAGCGGATCCGTCCGACCGAGAACGTACGGGAAGTGCCGGCCGACTCAGACATACAGCCAGGCTAGCCACCGGCCGCCGCGAGCGCGCGCGAGAGATACGCTCCGTCCTCGCGCGCGCCGGTCCGGCGGCGTACGCCGCTACTGGATGACCGGGGGGACGACGCGCTGGGCGTTGCCCCAGAACTCGTCCTCGGTCAGGTACTTGGGGCGCTTGCCGCGCTCCTCTTCCTCTTCCTCGCCGGCGGCGCCGCGGCGGCCGCCCATCATGTCCACCTTGTTGCCGTCGGAGTCGGTGGCGTTCTCGAAGGCCGAGCGCACCGGGGACAGGGACGAGCGCTCGCTCTCTTCCAGGTCGCCGTCGAAGTAGCGGCCGCGCGAGTACTTCGAGGAGGACAGCTCCTCGTCCTCGGAGCCGCCGCCCATGCCGCCGCGACCGCCCATGCCGCCCATCGACTCGGAGCTCTCGCCCTCGCCCTCGCCGAAGACGCCGCCGCGCGAGCCGTACCGCTCGTTTTCCGCGTCGCCGGACATCGAGCCCACGCGGGTGCCGGTGCCCCGGCCGCCGGTCAGCTCGCCGTCGCTGAAGCCGTTCTCGTCGAACACCCCGGCCTTGGAGTTGAAGCCGCTGCCCCCTTCCTCCTCCACCGGGCCCCCGAGCGTGCTCTCGCCGCCGCCGCTCTCGATCGGCTCGTCCGTGATCAGCCCGGCGCCGCCGCCGACCGGCGTGTCGGACCCGGGCTCGTTCTCGACCGGGAACGGGTCGGTCTCGGTGGGCACCGGGACCGGGACCGGGGTCTGCGTGCTCGACGAGGTCACGGTGCCCGGGGGCGGGTTGCCGATCGTGCTGGTGGTGGTGCTGCCGGAGCCGGGCGTCGCGACGTAGCCGGCCTTGAAGGTCTCGCCGCCGCCCACGTTCTCGCTGTAGCCGCTGGCGGACCCGTCGCCCGAGCCGCCGGTCACGACCGGGGGAGTGTAGGTGCCGCCGCCGGTGCCCGGGTCGGTCGGCCCGCCCGAGGTGGCCAGGTTCATCTCGCTCGCGGACTGCTCGTAGGAGGACGAGAGCTTGTTGAGCGCGTTCGCCGTCTCGGTGCGCACGGTGGCGTTGTGCGTCTCGGCCACCTGCGAGGGCAGCGGGGTGCCGAAGAAGTAGTGGCTCGCCTCGTCGCTCAGCGAGTTCGAGGGCACCGACTTCTCGCCCTGGATGCTCTGCATCGTGTTGACGAACTCGACCTGCGCGGCCTTCGCGTTCTGCAGCGGAGGCACGACCGCCTGGATCGTGTCGTGCGCCTGGACCGCCTGGTCGATCGAGGACTGGAACGAGCCCTGCGCCTGGTCCGCCGCGTCCCCGGCCCACGAGGAGGCCAGGTTGTTCTTCACGTTCTGCAGGGTCGCCTGGACCTGCTGCAGCTGCGCGGCGGCCTGCTGGTAGCCCTGGATCTGGTCGTCGAGCGCGCTCGTGTCCATGGTGGCCGCGACCTCCTTGGCCCAGGCCACGCCGCCGTTCGAGTTCACCGACTGCTGGTTGAAGCCGCCCATCCCCGTCCCCCGCTTAAATCGACTTCTGCACCGACAGGACGCTGACGTGCAGCTCGTCCTCGGTCTGGGCGTAGATCTGGTGTGTCTTGGTCGCCCGGTCGTTCAGGTCGGTGATCTGCTGGTTGATGCTGTCGAGCAGCGAGACCACCGCGGCGTGCGCCGCGCCGTGGGCGTCGTTGAGCGTGGTGATCGCCGGAACGCCCTGGTCCATCGGGCCGAAGTTCGACGACTGCATGCCGCCGTCGTAGTTGGCCTCTTTGTAGACGAAGGAGTTGTAGTGGCCCTGCCCGAGGCTCGAGGCCGTCTTGTTCTGGAACGTCACCGGATGCAGCGCGCTCGACGCGTCGTTGAACACGTCCTGGAGCAGCCCCTGGAGCGTGGCGCGCGCCTGCTCCAACTCCTCGAGTTCGACCCTGAAACTCGTGCCCATGCCGCTCGGCACCCCCAGTCACGTCCGTCCGTCACGCGGCCTCGCCACGGATCCGTGTGGCCGCGCACACCAGTATGGTCCCATCGCAGCGTACCGACAAAGGGCGCCGCGCGGCCACCGTCGCGGGCGCCTGGTCCGGGTTTGTTAGGAAACCGATAGCATCGCCGCGGCCAGCGCTTTCACCCTCGCCCGAGTATGTGAGCGCTCGTATTCACCCGGCCGCGTTCGGCCCCGCGGCGCCCGAGACGCGAGGGATCGTCAGGTATCGAACACCTGTCACGAATCCGTGCCGAATGCGGCAAGGCCCTGGCGGTGGGACGCGGGCACTCCGTAGGATCGAGCGCCAAGGCCCCACCGGATGCGCACCGGGTGCCGAGTCCGCATCGAGAGCCGGGGTGCAGCGCTATGTCAGACCAGTGGGGGGCCGCGGGGCCGCAGCCGGACGGCTCCTGGCCGCCGCCGCCCGCGCCGCCGTACCCGGCGCCCTCGTACCCCTCCC
>NZ_JAGSOG010000168.1 GCF_018139695.1 Actinospica durhamensis
ATCAGGGGGTGGCGGGCGTAGAGCTCCGGGGCAGGTACGGGCGACGGCACGGCGGGCGCCTTTCTGTACTCATACAAAGCTTTCTTTGCAGTAATACAAGGATACCCGCCGTGACGATCTTCCGTCCAATCAGTTCGCCTTGTCGGCGATCAGCCGGCCCGCCACGGCCCAGCTCTCCGGCGGAGTCTCCTGGATCCACACCTGGACGGAGTCGGCGGGCACCTTGAGCGCGTCCACGAACGCGTCGGTGATCTTGGCCACCAGCTCCCGCTTGAGCTCCACGCTGCGCGGACCCTGCTGTACGGTGACGATGGGCATCGAAGGCTCCTTCGATCAAAGTGTTCTCGTTTCCGAGAGCGGACCGTTCGTCCGCTGGAACAAGTTCACCGCGTTCGGAGCCCTGGAACGAGAAGCAGACCGCGCACGCAGCGATCGCGAATCGAGATCGCCGAAAGCCCTCGGCCGCGTTGATCAGACCGCCCGGACTCAGTGGTCGAGGTAGGCCAGCACCGCGAGCACCCGCCGGTTGTCGTCGTCTGACGGCGGCAGGCCCAGCTTGGCGAAGATATTCGAGGTGTGCTTCGCCACGGCCCGCTCGGTGACCACGAGCTTTGCCGCGATCGCCGCGTTGGACCTGCCCTCCGCCATCAGCCCGAGGACTTCGAGCTCCCGCGGCGTCAGTTGGCCGACCGGCTCGGACGGGCCGCCGCGGGCCAGCAGTTTCGCGATCACCTCGGGGTCCATCGCGGTGCCGCCGCCGGCCACCCGCCGCACCGCGTCCACGAACTGCGCGGCGTCGAAGACCCGGTCCTTGAGCAGATAGCCGACCGCTCCGGCGCCGTCGGCCAGCAGTTCCCTGGCATAGAGGCGCTCGACGTACTGGGAGAGCACCAGCACCGGCAGGCCGGGGATGCGGGCCCGGGCCGCCAGCGCCGCCTTGAGGCCCTCGTCGGTGAACGTCGGGGGCAGCCGCACGTCGACCAGTGCCACGTCCGGCCGATGCTCGATCATCGCCTCGAGCAGCGACGGGCCGTCGGCCACGGCCGCGACGATCTCGCAGCCGTGCGCCTCGAGCAGCCGGGCGAGCCCCTCCCTCAAGAGGTAGAGGTCTTCGCCGATGACGATGCGCACGGGATCTCCAAGGTGACTGTGGTCGGGCCGCCGACGGGGCTGTGGACGGCCAGGACGCCGTCGAATGTACCGATCCTGCGTTCGATCCCGGCGAGTCCGCTGCCGCTGCCCACCCCGGCCCCGCCGTGCCCGTCGTCCGTGCACGTCACGCGCAGCCGCCGGTCCCGGTGCCACAGGTCGACGCGCACGGAGCGGGCGTGCGCGTGCTTGGCGACGTTGGTCAGCAGTTCGCTGACGGCGAAGTACGCGGCCGATTCGACGGCCGGTTCGAGCCGGCCGGGGATGTCCACCGTCACCTCCACCGGGAGCGGGCTGTTGAGGGCGAGTGCGCGCACCGCGTCGCCGAGCCCTCGATCCGCCAACACCGGCGGGTGGATGCCGCGAACCAGTTCCCTGAGCTCGGTCAGCGCCTTGGCGGAAGCCTCGCGGGCCTCGACGAGCAGGGCGCGTGCGGCCTCGGGGTGCTCGTCCAGCAGCGACTCGGCCGCTCCCAGGTTCATGCCCATGGCCACCAGCCTCGCCTGCGCTCCGTCATGGAGGTCCCGTTCGATCCGTCGCAGTTCCGCGGCCTGGGTGTCGACGGCGTCGGCGCGCGTCTCGGTGAGCCGGGCGACGCGGTGGGTCAGTGCGTCCTGCCGGGCCTGCTTCGTCGGACCGAGCAGGACGGCGGTCCATCGGCCGTGTACGCGGATCAGCGCGGGCGCCGCCCACACGCCGGCGACGAGGAACGCGGTGCCGACCGGCAGCGTGAACCAACGCAGGAAGGTGAGATGGCCCGCCCGGCTGATGTGGATGAAGGTGTACCAGTCGTCCATTCCATGCTGGGTGAGCGGCTGCCAGAAGATTCCCGCCACGTATCCGTAGACTCCGTACCAGGCGGCCCCGGCGGCGAGCGCGGCGAGGAAGGCCCCGATGATCGGATCAAGCAGCGCCCACGACAGATCGCGCCACGTCTGCGGGTCGCAGAGCTGAGCCCACAGCCGGGTCATCCGCGCCGGGAAGCCCGGTCCCTCGTCGGGCAGTGGCCGATACGGTACCTCGATCTCCACCCCGCTCCACTCCGACGCACGCCGGCGGGCCGCCGTCGCGGTACGTCGCAGCAGCATCAGGCTTCGCGGCAGCAGTACGACGCCCAGGCCGATCGGGCCGACCGCACCCGAGACGACGACGAGAGCGAAGACGGCCACGCTCCGTACGCTCTGACCGATCAACGCCCACCCGCGCCCGGTGGCCGTCAACGCACGCCGAATCACGTGCCCGCGCCCGCTTCCGGATTCCGTCTCCATGTCGATGCCCTCCTCAACTCACCGTATCGGCTCACTGATCAGCAGTCTGGCCGCGACCACCCCCTGGGCACACGGGGCCCATACACCGTTTCCGGGGTGTACCTGACGACACCCCCGAGTTTTGTCGGAGGACTCCTGTAGCGTCCTGATCACGTTGTTCTGAGGGTGGCGTCAAATACTGGCGTCAAGTACTGATGTCCAGGACTGGGGCGAGAACAGAGGTGCGCGAGATGGGTTGGATCGCTACGGCCGAGAGCGGCTACGAGGTGGCCGTGCAGGGGGGCAAGGTCGTGTGCCGCAACGCCGCGGGCAAGCAGCTGCGGTCGGTGCCCAAGCAGCTCAAGGAGGATCCGGCCGTCGTCGAGCTCAGGCAGCTCGTCGAGTGGCTCACCCGGCACGCGGCCGAGTGCCGGCAGCAGGCCGAGCGCTGGATGGTGCGTTCGCTGCCGGTGCCCACGGCGCTGCTCGCGCAGGTCTGGGCGGACGAGGCGTGGCGCACGGTGCTCAGGGACCTGGTCGTGGTGCCGGTGCGCGAGGAGGGCGAGGACCCGGCCGGATGGTGGCAGGTGGCCGACGCCGGATTCCTGCGCGCCGCCGACGAGCGCGGCCTCGGCATCGTCGACCTCGACGGGGAAAGCGTCCGGCTCACCGCGCAGCGCGTGGCCATCCCGCACCCGGTGTTGCTCGAGGATCTCGAGGAACTGCGCGAGTTCGGCCTCGAACTCAACGTCAAACAGTCCCTCGACCAGCTCTACCGCGAGACCTGGGCCAAGCCGGAGCAGATCGACGCGCAGGCCGTGCAGCTCGACGAGTACGCCGGCGGACGATATCAGCAGCTCAGACATCTGACGCAGCGGGCCAACAGCCTCGGGCATCTGGTGCGCGGCGGATACGCCGTGTGCCGGGTTCACGAGGCGGGGGCGGCGGTCGAGGCGCGCGTCTGGGTCGGTGCCGACGATCCTTTCTGGGAGACGGAGACCGGCTCGCTGGAGTTCGCGGACGGCTCGGGCCGGCGGCTGCGGCTGGCCGAGGTGGGCCCGGTGGCGTGGTCCGAGGGCGTTCGGATGGCCGCCGCGCTCTACGCGGGTCGCGCGGTCGAGCAGGAGCAGGAGGCCGGGAAATGAGCACCCTTACCGTGACCGGAGCGCAGCCTGCCGTCGACGCCCTGCTCGACGCCGGGGCCGTGGCATCCGTGGGGACGCCGCCGGGGGAGCGGCGCGACGCGCTCAGCGCCCGCGCCTATGCACACCCCGCGCTCGAAGAACGCGTGGTCGTACGCCTGGTATCGGAGGCGCTCGGTGACGCCGAGGACCTGACCATGGCCTTCCTCGGCTTCGAAGAACCGTCCGCCGCGATCGCGGTGGGCGTCGTGCGCGAGCAGGCGCTCGGCTTCCCGGCCTGGGCCCTGGTACACGATCCGGCCAACGGCCGCCACGCCCTCGACCTGGTCAAGGATCTCGAGAAGCTCGCGCGCCGGGCCAAGTCCAAGCCCGGCAACGCGAAGGACGGATACGACGCGCTCGCCACCCGGCTGGCCGCCTCCGTGCCGCACTTCCTTCCCACGTACTACGAGCAGGCCGCGCGCGCGTTCCTGGCCGCGGAGAACAAGACCTACGCGGCCGCGTACTTCACCCGGGCGCGCGAGGCCGAGCACATGTACACGCTCGCCATCGACGAGAGCGCGCAGGCCGCGTCGTTCCTCGAGTTCGCACTCGCCGGCGCGGTGAGCGCGAAGTCGATCTCGGCCTACGCCAGGAGGCTCGCGGCGCGCCGCACACCGCAGGAGGCGTACGAGCGCTTCCGCCGGGTCTGCGTGGAGCGGGTGGCGGGCGGGCTCCCGCCCTACGTGGGCATGGCCGTGGACATCAAGCGCCTGGCGAAGGCGGCCGGGCGCGACACGGCCGCCGAGGACGCGGCGCTGGCCCGGGAGCTGCTGCCGCTGGCCGCCACCGGCAAGGCCGCCGCGGGCTTCTGGACCGGCTATCGCGCGGCCCTGATCCGGGCCGCGAAGCACGACGCCACGGTACGCGGCCTGATGCTCGCCATGTTTCCCACCATGGGCGGCGAGGCGAACAATGTGGCGGACGGGCTGTGGCTCGAACTGCTCGCCGCGTGCGGGGCGACGGCGGGGCTGACCGGCTCGCGCTCCGAACTCGCACCCGAGGAGCTGCCCGCCGACGGCGCGTCCGGCTGGCTCATGCGCTTCGCCCGCCATGCCCGCCGCGGCTGGCACTGGCGCCACTACCGCACGGCGAAGGATCCGGACCGCAATATCCTGCGGCTCGTCGAGAGCATGGCGCCGCGCCTGCGCGAGGAGGGTACGGCGTTGGCGCTGGCCGCCTGGCGCGACGCGGACATCGACCTGATCGACCTCTGCCTCGAGCTCGGCCTGAGCGTCGCGGATCCGACCGTCGAGTTCTCCCTGGACCTCGGCACCTGGCTCGCGCAGGATTCCGACCGCGCCCTCAGCGCGATCGCGGCGGACGAGCGGTTCCGGCGCTACCTGCTGCACGCGGTGGCCGTCCTGGGCGGCGACCACGGCAGCGCCGCGCGGTTCCTCGAGGCGCTGAACGCGCTCGCCGCGGCCGGAGCGCGCATCGGGGGCTACCGCGGTCAGCAGGGCCCTGACGGCCGGACCTCCCTCAGGCGCTTCGCCCGACGGGTGGCCGCGGTGCCGGGAGTCCGCGACGTGGTGGCGCAGTGGCAGCGGGAACTGGCCGACAAGACGGTGGCCGCGGGGCTCGCCGACGTCGACGAACTCCTCGACACGTGGCTGCGCAACGTCGAACCCGAACTCCTCGCGATCAATCCGGACGCGGTTCGCCGCGTGCTCGACCTCGATCTCGCGCCGTACCTGGCCCACGGCCTGCGCGCGGGGATCTTCGACGAGTACGCCTGGCCCGCCCTCGAACGCGCCCTGGACCGGCTGACCGCGCTCGACCCGGAGGCGAGGAGAGCCTGGGAGACCACCGCACAATGGCCGTACTTCATCGTGAACCGCGCCGGCTCGCCCACCACACTCGTCGTCGGTGCACAGGACATCGTGTTCGAACACGAGGCCTCCTGGCCGAAACAGCAGAACAACAACCACCACTTTAACAAGACGCTGTGCTTCACCGCGGGCCAGCTGCTCGTCGCGTGGTGGGAGTGGCAGAACTCCGGCGCCTACTGGAGCTCGGATCCGCAGGTGATCATCGAGAACGGCGGAACGCGCGGCTCCAGCGGTCAGCATCAGCAGGAGTCCCTTGAACTGCCGTGGGGCGACCGGACCTTCGGAGGCACTCCACTCAAGCTCGGGAGCGCCGTCTGGAGCGCGGAGGGGCCCGTCGCCTCCGACGGCGTCGACTACTGGGTGTACACCCAACTCGGTAAGCAGTGGTCGAGCGTGGCCTGGCAGGAGTTCGACCCGCGCACCGGCAAGCGGGGCCGGGCCGGTGTGCCCCGGTTCTTCGAAGTGGGCGCGCCGACCGGCTCGAGGCTCGTGCCGAACGCGTCCTGGCTGGTACCGGCCGTTGCCGGCAGCGAGCGAAGCCCGCTCGGCCAGGCGGACGGACTGCTCGGCTCGCGGCTGCGCACCTTGGCGGACGGCAGCAGGATCTGCACCGGGGTGGACGGTCGTGAGGCGCTCATCCCGGTCACGCAGTACGCGTGGTCGGCGAACGGCGCACAGGCCATCCTCGACATACCGGGCACCGAGCGCCGGCTGGTGGTCTCGGTCAACGGCCCGCATTACTCGCTCGTGGCGGACGGCACGCGTCGCACGGCACACCTCGCCGCAGCCCAGTTCACGCGGTACGCGCGCGGCACGCGGTCCATGCCGCCCCTGCGCTTCTGGCACTTCCTGACCGTCCGGGACGAGGCGGGCTCCGCCGCGTTGCGCGCGCTCGCCGACGAGCAGGCGGCCGCGCTGCTGCAGGTCGGCCGCGGACTCGACCAGGACGCGCTCGCCACAGCGATCGAACAGCACCTTCCGCAGGTGACGGACAAGGCCCTGCGCGCCGGAATCGCCGGATACGTCGATGCCGCAGTGGCCTGCGAAAAGCGCATCGGCAAGCTCGCCGAGGCGTTCAAGGCGGCGGAGGCCGAGCTCGCGAACGCGGCGGCGGGGGCGGCGCAGGCGGCGCAAGAAGCGGCGCCCACGCTCACCTGGAGCGCCGAGTTCGACGAGATCCGCATGGGGATCTCCGACGCGTACGGGCGGTTCATCGACTCCGACGACCTGAAGCCCACCGACGCGGTCATGTTCCTGGGCAAGATCCTCACGGCTGCAGCCCCGCCGACCAAGGAACAGGCGGCGTCGCTGGAGAGGTCCTCGTGGCAGATCCTGGACCAGATCGTGCGCACGCTGATTCCGCTGCGCGCACTCGCCTACCGGGCCGTGCTCGACGTCTACGGCGAGGCCGGGCGAGAGGCGATGCTCCGATTCCTCGAAGCGCTCGACGGCAGTGGCCTGTGCGCGCCCGGAACCGCGCTGCGCCGGATCCTGGTCATACCGCAGGACGGGGTGGCCGCGTCGCCTCAGGGGAAGTTCCTCGAGACCCCGAACGGACGCGGCGTCGTCGTCGGAAGGCAGTACTACGGCCTGAAGGTCACGCCCGTCATCGTGCTCGAATACAGCCGCACCGGTGAGTTCGCCGCCCTGCCCGGCTGGAACATCGTCGAGGATAAACCCGGACATACCTGGCCGGGTACCGCACCGCTCGGCGAGTTCGTCCAGGCGGCGCGCGCACGCGGGCCGATCGGGATCTCGCCCGAACGCGCCGCGGAGCTCGCGCGCCTGGCCGGCCTCGCCACGGTGGAGGCGGCGCTGCTGCTCGGCGGACTGCCGCACGCGCCCCGCTCCGGGCCACGGGGAGCCGCCGGTACGCTCGCCGAGAGCATCGGGGTCAAGGTCTCGGCCGTGACCTCCGCCTCGACGAGGTTCGCGCAGCTGCCCGCCCGGGCCGACTCCGCCGCGCTCGTCGGAGCCCTGCTGCCGAGCACGCCGACCGAACTGTGGGATCAGGGCCCGCACCTCGAGGCCGCGGCCGCCCTGTGGGTCGGGGTCCACGGCATGCAGACGGTGCTCCCCGACGCCCTGCGGGAGCGGGCCGCTCGGGAGTGCTCGCTCAAGGATGTCCAGCGGCTGGTCAATCCGGACGTGATCGGCAGCCAGGAGGGCGAGGACGAGAACACGGGCAATCTCGCCTGGCACCGGCACGGCATCGCCCTGTCGATCTACAGCCTGCAGTGGCTGGCCTACGAACTGCCGATCGGCGACCCCCTGCGCGGCCGCCTCCCGAGAGCTCTGGCACGGTTGCGACAGGAGGTCACCGGTCCCGACTGGTCCCTGCGCATCGGCTGGTTCAAGGATCCCGAGCAGTTCGCCACCGCACGCGGGTACACGTTGCGCGAGGCCGCCGGTGGCCGCAAGCAGGCCGGACCGTTCGAATTCGACGGTCAGACCCTGTTGTTGTATCCGGGCCGCCTGACCGGATTCGAAGACCGGGCCTGGGACGTGGCCATGGCCGGGAGCGACGCGCCGATCGTCCACCTGGCCTCGCTCAGGCGGCTGTTCTCGCCGGACTTCGACCGCCTGGTCGCATCGGCCGCGACACCGGACGCGATATCGACTCCGACATCGGACGCCTCCGCGAACGCCGAAGCGCCCTATCCCGCGCAGGATCCGACGCGTTCCGTGCCCGACCTCGTGGACGCCGTCGCCGCGCGGCACACCCTGAGCCGCGACGCCGCCGCGCTCTACCTGATGCTGCTCGCGCTGCCGGATCCGACCGACCGCAACCAGGCCGCCTGGACCGGATGGAAGCCGGCCCGGCTCAAGCAGGCGCGGGAGGAACTGGCCGCGACCGACCTCGTCGTCTCCGGCAGCCGCGCCCGGGCCGGCCGCACGCTCTTCCTGCCCGGCGGCTGGCGCAACCACGCCGCGCCCCAGCTGCCCCTGGAGCAGTGGAAGGACACGTACATGAGCGTGCGCGGCGACGGCCAGCACGAGGCGCAGGGTCTGCGGCCGCTGCTGCCCGTCATGGACCTCTACCGCGCCTGCTGGCAGCGTGTACTGGACGGAGACGCGCCGCGCTACGAGGCCCTCGAGACGGGGAGGCGTCGATGACCGCGGAATCGGCCCCCGTGCAGCCGACCGCCACCGCCCAGCTCGAGGGCATGCTCGACGACGGCCTCATCGCGCCGCCGGGCACGCCGCTCGGCGAAGGGCGGGAGCGGGTGACGGCGCGCGTGTACAGTCACCCCGGGATGCGTGCGGACGCTCCGGTCGTGCGCCTGGTCGGCGAGCTCCTGGTCCCCGGTGAGGACAGCGCGATGGCCGGTCTCGGCTTCGGTGCGCCCGCTGAAGTCAAGGAGATCGGCGTCGGCAGGCCCCGCGCGCTCAGATTCCCGCACTGGGCCTACGTGCACGCCCCGGCGCACGCGAGCTACGCGCTCGCCGTCGCCAAACGTCTCGACGCCCTGCGGACCCTGGCGCGCAAGAAGCCGAAGAAGCTCCGCCGCGCGCTCGACGGGATCGCCCAGGAAGTCGAGAACCTGGTGCCGGTGCTGCTTCCCGCGTTCCTCGAGGAGGCGTCCCGGCTCGTTGTCGAAGCCGGTGACCGCAGGCTCGCCGCGAAGCTGTTCACCCGGGCGCGGCGCGCGGCGGACGCTGCCGGGCAGAACCTCGACGTGGACGAGAAGTTCGCCCTGCTGCTCGAATTCGCGCAGGCCGGGGTGCTCGACGCGTCCCTCGTCTCCGCCTACCTCAAGGAGCTGCGTACAACCTGCCCGGCCGACGTGGCCTACGCGCGCTACCGCCGCGTCAACGTGGAGCGGGTCGTGCACGGCCAAGTGCCCGTCGCGCAGATGCCGGCCGCCCTCGAACGGCTCGCGAAGAAGGCGACCGCAGGCGCCGGCGTCGGCCAGGACGTCGAGCTGTGCCTCGATCTGCTGAGCAGCGCCGCGATCAGCCAGGCCTCGATCGGCTTCTGGCGCGGCCTGCGCCCGATGCTGGTCCGGGCCGCGGCCGTCGAACCGGCCATCAGGGGCCGACTGCTCGACGTCATGCCGGCCATGCCCCGCACGCGCAACGAAGTAGGCGACGCGTACTGGCTGAATCTGCTCGCGGACTGCGGCGCCTGGGAATCGCTCACCGGACCGGCCGACGCAGTCCCGGCCGCGGCCCGGCCCGCGCAGGGAGCGGCGGACTGGCTCGGCAGATTCGCCCGGAACACCGTACGCAACTTCTACTACCTCTACTCGAACCTGGATCCCAAGCCAGCCCAGGTCTGCCCGCCCGAACTCGTCGACCTGCTCGAACGCATGGCACCGCGACTCAAGGCGGAGGGCATACCCGCGCGGCTCTTCGACCGCTACGACGCCCACGTCGACCTGCTCGACCGCGCCCTGGCCCTCGGCATCCCGGTCGCGGACCCGACGAACCAGAACGTCCGTGAAAGCCACCTCGCCGGTTGGGGGCGCCCGGGCCAGTCCGACCTGACCGCCCTCGCCGCGGACCCGCGTTTCCGTCCCAGCCTCGTCTCCTTCGTCACGAAGTTCCTCGACAACCCCCACCGCAAGGCCCATCAGGTCGGCTGGATGGAAGTCCCCGGCCTCGCGCCCCTGGTTGCCGAGTGGTTCAGGGCCATGGCGAGGCGCCTGGACACGTTCGGTCCCTTCGAGCTCGAGCGGCAGCTTCCCACCTTCAAGCGCCTCTACGAATTCGGATTCAGCCCGTACCTGCACGCCGCGGACCCGGAGGCGTCGCAGGCCGTTCACGAGCGCGACTTCGTGCCGCACGTGCTCGATGCGCTGCGCCGCGGCATCTTCGACGAGCTCGGCTGGCCCGCGCTCGAAGAAGCCTGCGAGGAACTCGAACCCTTCCTGGTCGACAAGCGAGGCCGGCCGAGCTTCCGCGTCCACGACCAGTGGCCCTACCTCATCGTGGACAACGGCAGGCAGGCCGTCGTCGTGGGCCACGACAAGATCGTGCACCGCGCCGAGCTGCCCCCGTTGCCCACGGACCGAAGCAGCAGACACATCCTGTGGTGGACGGAGGGATCACTCGAGGTCGCGTTCGTTCCGGCCGGCCGGGTGGGCCTGGCCAACGGGTCCGTCGAACTGCCCGGCGGGGCCCGATCGTTCGGCGACACGGCGATACACGCGGGCGTGACGGAGCCCGCGTGGCGTGGCCCGGTGGCCACCGACGGGTCCACCTACTGGATGCGGGACCACACATACCAATCCGCCAACAGCAGTTGGAGGCCGAACTTCGACGCCGCCTGGCACATCTTCGATCCGTGGACCGGCGCGGTCGGCGAGGAGGGCCGGCCCGAACTCTTCGACCGCGCGTTCACTGACGAGCGTCTGGCCGCGCGTTTCGGCAACGCCACGTCGGCACCGTACGCATGCGAGCTCAAGGCCATGCCCGACGGCGCGGGTCCGAGTCCGCTGGGCCAGGTCGGCCCGCTCGTGGGCTGGCGCGCCGTCGTCGGCGCCGACAGGGCTCAGGCCGGGATGGGCATCGACGGCAGGCAGCTCGAAACGGCTCGGCCACCGCTGAAGATCAAATCCGATGACAGGCCGACCGTGGTGGGCGCGCTGCGCTACCCGGGTGCCGCGGTCGATTTCGCCGTGGTCTTCCACTTCGCCTTCCGACACACCGACGGCTACAAGATCACGCTCGTCGACCCCGACGGGCGCGTCCACGCGTTCCTCGAGCAGGGCGGCGGCGACATGCCGCAGGCGCAGGGAACCCGCTGCATCCCGCCCTGGCAGCTGTGGCACCTGCTCACGCCGCGCGATCCGGCCGGATCGGCCGCCCTGCGCGGCATCGACGAGGCAACCGTGCGCGCGCTCATCGCAGAGTTCGAAACCACCGGGTTCGAGGACCGGCTCGAGGTGGTCGAACGCCTGCTGCCCGAAGTCACGCACCCACGCCTGCGCCGCGGGATCAGGGGCGTGCTCACCAACATCCTGTACATCAGGGACCTCTACTCCATCTGCGGCGCACCCGCCCAGGCCAAGGAAAGCGACCATGAGCACTGACACCACGACGACGGCCACATCCGCCGCCCGCCAGGTCGAGCCCGCCGAACACGTCTGGGCCCGGCAACTCGCCTTCCTCGCCGCCCAGGACGACGGCCCCCGCCCGGTCGGCTGGCTGCTCACACCGCGCGCCGTCGTCACCTTCGTCTGCGGCAGCGAGGGGCGCGAGCTGACGCTCGGCAAGAGCGTGGCCGCCGCGCACCCCGACCTGCCGCCCAAGCTCACCGTCGCGCCCAAGTTCGTGGGAGACCGGGACCTCGTCGAACGCTGCGTCGTCACCCTGGCCGGAGAGCGCGGACTGCTGCTCGTCGGAGAGCCCGGCACGGCCAAGTCGATGCTCTCCGAGCTGCTCGCCGCCGCCGTGAGCGGCGACTCGACGCGGGTGGTGCAGGGCACCGCAGGCACCACCGAGGACCACCTCAAATACGGCTGGAACTACGCGCTGCTGCTGGCCCAGGGTCCGAGCGAGCAGGCGCTCGTGCCCTCGCCGGTCATGGCGGCGATGCGCGCGGGCGGTGTGGCCCGGGTCGAGGAGATCACCCGCTGCCTGCCCGAGGTGCAAGACGCCCTCGTCTCCGTGCTCTCCGACCGGCGCATCTCCGTGCCCGAACTCTCCGGCGAGAGCGACGGCGCGGTCTACGCCGCACCCGGCTTCACCGTGATCGCCACCGCCAACCTGCGCGACCGGGGCGTGTCGGAGATGTCGGCCGCGCTCAAGCGCCGCTTCAACTTCGAGACCATCGGCCCGATCGGCAGCCTCGAAGCCGAGATCGCACTCGTCCGCGACCAGGCGGGTGCGGCGCTCAGCCGGGCCCAGGCGCCGTTCACCGTGGACGCCGCGGTGCTCGAGGTACTGGTGACCGCGTTCCGCGACCTGCGCACCGGCCGCAGCGTGGAGGGGTGGGACGTGGAGCGCCCGTCCACCGTCATGTCCACGGCCGAGGCGGTCAGCGTGACGACCTCGATAGCCCTGTCCGCGGCGTACTTCCCGGGGGACCGCGACCCGCTCTCGCTCGTCCCCGGCCACCTGATCGGCGTGGTCCGCAAGGACGACCCGGCCGACGCGGACCGCCTGCTCGCGTACTGGGACGGCGCCGTGCGCAAGCGGGCCCAGGACGAGACGCGTCCGCGCGCCTGGCGGCACCTGTGGGAGCTGCGCGATGTCCTCGGCCGCTGACACCCTGCCCGCACCCGCGGCCGGTTCTGCTGCCGCTTCTGCGGCCGATCCCGCGCCCGATCGCGCCGTGGCGCCGCAGGACGCGCTGGAGGTGCTGGCCGCGTCGCGGGAACCGTACGTGATCGGCGTGCGCCACCACTCCCCGGCGCTGGCGGCGGCGATGCCCGCGCTCCTCGACGCGGCTGCTCCGGACGTGTTGCTCATCGAGCTGCCTGCGGAAGCAGGACCCTGGCTCGACTATCTCGCCGACGACCATGCGGTGGCGCCGCTCGCCCTCGCCGGCGCCGCGTCCGGGGCGGTTTCGGACGTAGTGGGCATGGCGTTCTATCCGTTCGCCGACTTCTCGCCGGAGCTCGCCGCGCTGCGGTGGGCGCGTGCCCACGGCGCCCCGGTCCTGCCGTGCGACCTGCCGCTGGCCGCGCCCGCAGAGATAACAGGCCCAACGCCCCGCGAAGGGGAACGCAAGCCGTCGCTGCCGACCAAAGCACCGCTGCCCGTGAAGGCGTCTGCGCCCGGGAAAGCATCTGTACCTGCGAAAGTATCTGTACCCGAGAACGCGTCTGTACCTGAGAATGGGCCCGGGGCCGCGGAATCGGCCCTGTCCGCTGTGCCGTCGCGGCCTGCGGACTCAGGTCCGCGCTACGGCGATGCGCTGCGTTCGAGCGTGACCGGGCGGGCGGGTGAGGACCTGTGGGACCGTCAGGTCGAGGCGCGTGCGCCGGGTGCCACGCCGGAGCAGGTTCGGCGGGCGGCGCTGGCCGTGGGGTGGGCGTTGCGCACGGATGCGACCTTCGTCGACCCGCGCGATCTGGTCCGTGAGGAGTGGATGCGCGGCGTGCTCCAGAGCGTCGCCGGGCGTCGCGTGACGATGGTGCTTGGCGCGTTCCACGTACCTGCGATGCTCCCCTCAATGGGCGCGTCGGTGCCGCCATCGCCCGTGCAGTCCGTGCCGGTCGACGTGGTCGAGGCCGCGCTCAAGGGCGCGTCGCAGGAGTCGATGTCGCTCGTCTCCTACACCTTCAGCCTGCTCGACGAGCGCTCTGGCTACCCGGCCGGGATCCGCGATCCGCTGTGGCAGCAGTCCGTCTACGAGGCCGGCGGAGATGTCGAGGCGGTGAGGTCCGCTGCGGCCGCCCACCTCGTCTCCGTGTGCCGGGCGTTGCGCGACGTGGGGCATCCGGCCGGGCCGGCGGAGGCGAAGCAAGCACTGCGCTTCGCGCTCGACCTCGCCACGCTGCGCGGTCTGGCAGCGCCCGCTCGCGGTGAGATCGTCGAGGCGGTGCAGGCGGTTCTCGGCCAGGGCGACTCCCTGGGTCGGGGGCGCGCGCTCGCACAGGCGATGGAGGTCGCACTGGTCGGGGAGCGCGCCGGGGTCCTCGCGCCCGGTACGCCAATATCCGGCCTGCGGGTGGCGGTGCAGAACCTGCTCGCCGAACTGCGCCTGCCCGGGCCGGGGGAGCAGAGCCGGGAGATGCGGCTGGACCCGCTGCGTTCGCCGCTGGACCGGCGGCGCGAGGTGACCCTGCGTCGGCTGGCCGTGTGCGACGTCCCCTATGCCGAGTCGCGCGACCTCGTGGCGCCGGGTGGGCTTCCGCCGCTCACCAGCGCGTGGCGGGCGGCGTGGACGCCGTCCACCGAAGCCCACCTCAATGCCCTGACCGTGCGCGGCCTGAGCCTCGCCCAGGCGGCCGAGAACGTGCTGCGCTACGAACTGCGCCGCCAGCGGGACGCATCGGGGCCGACCTCCGCCGAGACTCTGGTGGGTCTTCAACGTGCGGCTGAGTGCGGTGTGGCGTCGATATTGGCCGAACGGGCCCGCGACATCGACGCGATCGTCATTCCGACCGCGTCACTCAGCGAACTCGTGCGCGCGGCCGAACTTGCGGATCGGATCCGGGCTGGACACGTGCCCGGCATCGCAGAGGGCGAAGTGCCCTGGGACGACGAGCTCAGCGAGCGCATCGATGCCGCCGCACTGCACCATCTCGACGGAATCGGTGGCAGCAGAGATCTCGCCGACGCGCGCTCGCTCACCGCCTTCGTGCTGCGTGCCGTCGCGAGTGGCAGTGCCCTGCGGGCGGATCGGGCACTGCGGCGGCTCGAAACGGATGCCGGGCCGATGATCGCGGCCGCGGCCGGGGCGTGCCTGGTGCTCACCGGCGCGACCGAGCCGGGTGCGTTGGGGGAGCGTGTCGCGGGTTGGATCGACACCGCGACGCACCGAGCGGCTCGGTCGGCTCTGCGGGAACGGCTCAGCGGTCTGCTGGCTGCGGCCGGACCGCTCCTCAACGCCGGGCCGAGCGTACTCGACCCCGTCATCACCTGCATCAATGACTTGTCTGATGACGCGTTCCTGGAGCGGCTGCCGTCGTTACGCGGCGGGTTCAAGGACTTGGCGGCCGATCAGCGGGAGCGGATCCTGCGTTCGGTCGAGCGCAGAATCGGCACGACCATCCGCGCCAGCTCGGCCTCCGGCCCTACGCCCGAAGCGCTCGCCGACGCGGCCGGCGCCGACGCGGCGGGCCGAGCGGCCATCCTGGCCGCAGGCTTGCGGCTCCCCGGCTTGGAACCGTCGGAAGGGTCGGTTGAATCAATCCTCCCTGCAGTTCCCGACCGCGCGGCACCGCCCTCGACCGTCGTCGATCACAGGGTCCTGCTCTTGACTCCGGCAGACCGGTGGCGGCTGATTCTCGCGCGTGAGCAGTCGTGCCTGAACGGCGCCGCCCGGCGCTACAGTGCCGCGCTCGACGAGCTGTATGGCAGAGGCGAGAGCTGGGGTGACGGAGCTGGGGGTGCACCCAGTACGGGCGCCGGTCGTGAACCGGCGTTTCCCAGTGTGCGCGAGTGGTCGAGCGAGCTCGAGGCGCTGTTCGGCAAGTCCGTCCGCGAGGAGGTGCTGGCTCAGGCGGCGTCGGCCGGAAGGCTCGACGCGGCGCTGTTGATCGATCCGGCGACGGTCACGCCGAGCGTGGAACTACTGCGCAACGTGCTCTCGCTCGCCGGCGGCATGCCCGAGCAGGTGCTCGCGAAGCTGCGTCCGCTGGTCGCCCGCCTGATCGAGGAACTGACCAAGCAGCTGGCCAACCAGCTGCGGCCGGCGTTGCACGGCTTGACCAGCCCGCGTCCGACGTCGCGGCCGGGCGGCCGGCTGGACTTCGACCGGACGGTCCGGGCGAACCTCGGTACCGCCAGGCGTGACGCGGACGGCACGGTGACGCTGCTGCCGGAGCGGCCGGTGTTCCACACGCGGGTGCGCAAGTCGGCCGACTGGCGGCTGATCCTGGTCGTGGACGTGTCGGGGTCGATGGAGTCCTCGGTGATCTGGTCTGCGCTCACCGCGGCCGTGTTCGCCGGGATCAGCACGCTGGAGACGCATTTCCTCGCGTTCTCCACGTCGGTGATCGACTTCACTGATCGGGTCTCGGATCCGTTGAGCCTGCTGCTCGAAGTCAGGGTCGGTGGCGGGACCCACATCGCGGGAGCCCTGGCCCACGCCCGCAGCCTCGTCACCGTCCCGTCGCGCACGCTCGTGGTCACGATCAGCGACTTCGAGGAGGGCTTCGGGGTCGAAGGACTGTTGGCGGAGGTACGGCGGCTGGCCGAGTCCGGCGTGACGCTGCTGGGCTGCGCGTCTCTCGACGACGAGGGTCATCCGCGCTACAGCGTCCCGATCGCGGAGGCGGTGGCGGGCGCCGGGATGCCCGTGGCGGCGCTCAGCCCCCTGGAACTGGCCGCTTGGGTCGGGGAGAAGGTCAGATGACGATCTCGATCGACGGCGCCGCGTTCGCCGCGGTGCTCGATGCGTTGCCCGCGCGGCTGCGCAAACGCCTGGACGCGAGCGTGGAGCGGGCAGCCGACTGGGCACGGGAAGAGTCCGCGGACGGCGCTAACCTCCTGATCCGCGTCGACGAGGAGACGGCGGTGACGGTGCGGGTCACGGCCGGAGTCGTGGTGTCCGCGGAGGATGTCAGCTGCGTGTGTCTGCTCGCCCCGGCGTGCCTCCATCGCGCAGCCGTGGCTTCGATACTGCCGCTGCACGACGCGTCCGACGTCCCGGCCGCCGAGAGCCTGGCGGAATCTGTGACCACCGACGCTCGTGGCGGTGCGCAAAGCGCGAACACGGAGAAGACGGACGCCGCGCCGTCGGAGTCAGCGTCGACCGCAACGTCGGCTCCGCCCGCGGGCGCTTCGCAGACCCTCAGCGTGCGGGAACGAGCGGCGGCGTCAGCCCTCTGGGACAGCGCGGTCGCGGTGCTCACGGCCGGGCTGGTCGGGGCGAGCCGGTTCACCGAGGCCGAGTTGGCCCGTGCCACGCATCAGGCCCGCGCCATCGGTCTGCATCGGGCTTCGGCCGCGGGGGTGAGGGTCGCCGCCGGATTGCGGTCAGCGCGGGAGCGCAGCGGCGAGCATCGACTCGGACGGTTCACCGCGGATCTCCGGGAGCTGATGCTCGTCACGCACCAGCTGACGCACCTCCACGAAGGCGCCGAACAGACGGACGAGCTGCGCGGAATGGCCAGGCGCTCCTACCAGGAGCACGGCAGTCTCCGGCTGTACGGGCTGTTCACGGAGCCGGTCGTCGCCGGATCCGGCTATGCCGGTGTCGTGAGCTACGCGGTGGACGTGGACGGTGTCGTATGGAGCACGGCGACGATCGCGCCGGGCGGCCGGTCGCTGGTACGCCCGAGCTATATCAGCTCACTGAAGCTGGGCGGGACGACGCTGACGCATCGCGAATTCGGCCGGGCGGGCGTGATGGTGAGCGCCGCGACCAGTTCGGCCGATCGCCGACTCGGGGGCGGCACGTCGACGAAGGCGGTGCGCACGGCGGGCGTGGAGTGGTCGCGGGCGCCGGTGGCCGGGCTGTTCGACCAGCCGCTGTCCGCGCAGTTCGCGCGGGCGCTCGCGGTGGATCCAGAGGACGGGTCGTTCCGTGCGGGCGACGACCTCGTCTTCCTGCGCGGTCGTGTCCTCGGCGTGGGCGCGCCGGGTCTCGTCCTCGGGTTGATCGAGCCGGATGACGACGTGCCCGAAGGCGGCGACACGCTCGAGGCGCGAGAAGCACGCATGTTGTGGTGCGTGCTGCCGGAGGGTTCCGCGGTGTATCAGCGCAACTTCGAGCGCCTGGCCGAGGTGGGTCCGGAGCTACGGGTCATAGCGCGGCCGGATCGCGCCCAGCCCGGCACCGTGCATGCGCTGGCGGTCGCTGTGGAGGCCGAGGACGCCGCTGCGCTGGCGCTGCCGGAGGAGTGGCAGGGCAGGGTCAACCTCGGGATCGATCGCATCCCGCTGCCCGACGAGGACACCCAGGACGCGCAGGACGCTCAGGACGCGCGCAGCTCAGAGGCCACAGAGTCCACGGCGACCGCAGAACCCGTGGAGGGCGCGGAATCGCAAGAGACCACACCGGTCGAGGACCCCTCGGCGGCTGCGAACATCTCCGCGCGCATGCCGACTGCCGAGTCGACATCGCTTCACCTCCTACGCCACCACATCGAGCACGCGGCGAGCGCAGGCCGTGCCATCACGCGCACCGCCTTGCTGGAGCGTGACTGCACGCGCCTCGACGCGGAGGCGATGCACGTCGCGGCGTCGCTGCTGCGGGAGTTGGTGGTGCAGGCCGCCCCGGCACGCGACCAGTTCGCGCGTCCGATCGATACCGAGGAGCGTCCGAAGAACGGCTATGCGCGCACGTGGCTCGCGGCCGCGGTCTACGAGCACGCCGCGGCCACCGAGTTGGCGGTGCGTCAGTGGTCGCGCGCGATGAGGTGAGAGCCGGGGGAGGAGACCAAGCGCTCGATCATCGCGAGGGCGTCGTTCGGGCCCGGCAGGGCATTGATCTCCGCCTGCGCCGCCCGGGCCGCGCGGTGGTACGGCGCCCCGGTCTCTTCACCGGTCAGCTCCAGGATGGCGTCGGCGACGTCCTTGGGCGTGAAAGCCATCGGGTCCAGTTCCCGGGCCGTGCCGAGGGCGACGCAGCGTTCGGCGTTGTGCGGCTGGTCGGCGCCGAGGGGGAACAGGATCGAGGGCAGACCGTGCGCGAGGGCACCGATGAGCGTGCCGGAGCCGCCGTGTGCGATGACGAGGTCGCAGGTGGGCAGGATCTCGTCCTGCGGGATGAAGCGCTCGATCCGCACGTTGTCCGGCTGCGGCCCGAAGGACGCCGGGTCGAGGCGCGGTCCGACGGTGACCGTCAGATCGATCGGAATCGTGCGGGCTGCCGTCAGCACCTTGTCGAACAGCTCGCGGAAGGTGTCGATCGTGCCCAGCGTGAAGTAGACCCTCGGCCGCCGGCCTGCGCCGCTGGTGCTGCTCGTGCCGCTGCCCGCGGCCTGCGGGATCGCGTGGTCCGGCCGACACCAGAACGTGCCGGCGGGCAGTGCGTACCGCGGGTCGCGCAGGCTCGGCGGCCCGGGCATGATCACCAGGTCGCCGTGCAGCTTCGCCAGGTCCGGGTCGGGGCTCAGGCCGTACTCGGCGCGCAGTGCGTCGAGCGGCTCCGCGACGGTGTCGGGCCGGATGAGGCCTCCGGCGAGGAGCACGATGACGGTCGCGCACGGGATGCCGAGTGATTCCGCGGCGATCGCGGTGCCGAAGTCGACCTCGTCGCGGACGATGACGTCCGGCTTCCAGTCGAGGGCGATCTTCCGCACGACCCGCGCGTGCCGCCGGGCGCCGTTGCCCGCGAAGCCTTCGCGCATCGTGCGCTCTTCGCGCTGCGGGTCGGGGGCCGTCAGCGGATCTTCTTCCTGATCGGCCTTGGGCGGACGCGGCTCGCTCGTCGCCAGCGCGGTGAAGCCGGCTGAGGCGATGGCGTCCTGCTGGCTGCCGGACCCGGCTACCGCGACGGTGTGGCCCGCGGCCTGCGCGGCGTGCGCGAAGGGGAACAGGGGGCGTAGATGGCCGCTGCCACCGATGAACGTGAAGAGGATTCGCACTGACGGAGCCTAACGGGCCGTACTGTCGGCACGCGCCTCAATTTCCGTGTGTCGGCGAGTAGAATCGATCACTCGGCATCCGGCGGGCGGGCGGGGAG
>NZ_JAGSOG010000169.1 GCF_018139695.1 Actinospica durhamensis
ATCAACCTCGGCCTCACCCGCACCAACGGACGCTGGAACCTGCCGACACCAGCATGAACAGGCCAGTGGCGGGCCGGCTACGCCGACCCGCCACATCAGACCACGAAGATCTTCATCGGACTTCTAGGGCGGGTCGGCCGCGGCCCGCCCGGAAATGCCGGAGACACGCCGGGCACGCGATCGAATCAGCACCGTCACACGCAGCGCCGCCGATGTCATAGGTCGGAAACATCCCCGCTCTACCGTGCGCTCATGGCGGATGTGTTCGACGGCTACGTGTTCGGCGAGGCATGGGACGAGATGTTCGCCGGGCCGGGCGACCCGCGCTCGGCCTACCGGGCGGTGCACGGCACGCTCGAGCACTTCGACCCGGACGAGCTGCGGCTACGCGCCGAGCAGGTGGCCCGGGCGTTCACCGACCGCGGCGTCACCTTCGCCTTCGACGGCCAGGAGCGCCCGTTCCCGCTCGACCTCGTGCCCCGGGTGATCTCGGCGCAGGAGTGGGACCTGATCGACCGGGGCGTGCGGCAGCGGGTGCTCGCCCTCGAGGCGTTCCTCGCCGACGTCTACGGCCCGGCCCAGGTGTTCGCGGACGGGATCGTGCCGCGTTCGGTGGTGCTCACCGGCAGCGGATTCCAGCGGGCCGCGCACGGCATCGAGCCGGCCAACGGGGTGCGGGTGCACGTGGCCGGCATCGACCTGGTGCGCGACGTGGACGGCCGGTTCCGAGTGCTCGAGGACAACGTGCGGGTGCCCTCCGGCGTCAGCTACGTACTGGAGAACCGCCGCATCATGACCCGTACCTTCCCGGGCCTTTTCGCCGAACAGCGGGTGCGCCCGGTGGACGACTACCCGGCCCGGCTGCTCGGCGCCCTGCGCGCCGCCGCGCCCGCCGGGGTGGCCGACCCGGTGGTGGTCGTGCTCACCCCCGGCGTGGCCAACTCCGCCTACTTCGAGCACGCGCTGCTGGCCCGGCTGATGGGCGTGCAGCTGGTCGAGGGCAGGGACCTGTTCTGCGTGGAGAACAGGGTACTGATGCGCACCACGTCCGGGGAGGAGCCCGTGCACGTGGTCTACCGGCGCATCGACGACGAATTCATCGACCCGCTGCACTTCCGCACCGACTCGGTGATCGGCTGCCCCGGGCTGCTCAACGCGGCCCGCGCCGGGCAGGTGACCATCGCGAACGCGGTCGGCTGCGGCGCCGCCGACGACAAGCTCATCTACACCTATATTCCGGAGCTGATCCGCTACTACCTGGGCGAGGAGCCGGTGCTGGAGAACGTGGAGAGCCACCGGCTGGAGGACCCCGAACGCCTCGAGTGGGTGCTCGGACACCTCGACGAGCTCGTGCTCAAGCCGGTCGACGGCGCGGGCGGCAAGGGGATCGTGATCGGGCCGAAGGCCGACGAGCGCGTGCTGCACACGCTGCGCGCCCAGGTCGCCGCGGACCCGCGCGGCTGGATCGCCCAGCGCCCGGTCGCGCTGTCCACCTCTCCCACCTTCACCGCGGACCGCTTCGCCCCGCGGCACATCGACCTGCGGCCCTTCGCCGTCAACGACGGGGAGCGGGTCTGGGTGCTGCCCGGGGGCCTGACCCGGGTCGCGCTGCGCGAGGGCGCGCTGATCGTGAACTCCAGCCAGGGCGGCGGATCCAAGGACACCTGGGTCCTGGCGCCCGAGCGCGGCCGCGCCGGCACTCCGGCGGCGGGCTCCGACACCCTGCTCGGCGGCCCGGCCGAGGCCGAGGCGGCCTACGCGCCGGCCGACGGGCAGCTGAGCGACGCCGTGGCCGGCCGGCTGGCCGGTCCGGCGGGCGACGAACACCGGCAGCAACAACAGCAGCAGCAATAGCCAGGGAGGGTCCATGCTCAGCCGGATCGCCGAGTCGCTGTTCTGGCTCGGCCGGTACGTCGAACGCGCCGACGACACCGCGCGCGTCCTCGACGCCTTCATGCACCGCCTCCTCGACGATCCGACCACCGACGAGCACGCCGCGTGCCACACCCTGTTCGCCATCCTCGGCGTGGAGCAGCCGGATCCGGAGGCCGCCCGGTACGATGCGGCCGCGGCCATGGACCTGCTCGGCTTCGACGTGCGCAATCCCAGCGCGGTGGCCGGGGCCTGGTGCGCGGCGCGGGACAACGCCAGGGGGGTGAGCGAGGTGATCTCCACCGAGGCCTGGGAGTGCCTCAACTCCACCTGGCACGCGCTCGACGCCCAGCGCCGCGCGGCCGGCCGGCTCGGCCCGTACGGCTACCTGCGCTTCGTACGAGAACGCGCGGCGCTGTTCTGCGGGCTCGCGGACTCGACCATGAGCCGGGACGAGGGCTGGCTCTTCCTCACCGTCGGCCGCAGCCTGGAGCGGGTGGACATGACGGCGCGTCTGCTCTCGGCGAAGGTGCTCGCCTCCCGCGACGCGCCGGAGTGGTCGACGCTGATGCGCGCGGCCGGCGCGGACGAGCCGCACCGGCGCAGCCTGGGCTGGGGCCGCGATCCGCAGTCCGCGGCGCGCTTCCTGCTGCTCGACCCGACGTTCCCGCGTTCGGTCGTGCACGCCCTCGGGCTGGCCGAGCAGTGCCTGGCCCGGCTGGACCAGGAGACCGCGCAGGCCCACGCCCCCGCCTTCGCGCACACCGCGCACATCGGCGTCGCCGGCCTGGACGCGACCCCCGGCGGGGCCGGCGGCGTGAACGGGCGCGGCCTTTCCCAGTCGCGCCGGGACGTGGGCCGGCTGCGCACGATGCTCGAGTACGCCGACGAGCTCACCCTGGGCGTGCGGCTGACCGAGTATCTCAAGGAACTGCAGGAGGGCTGCGTGGTGGCCAGCCGGCACGTGGCCGACGAGTACTTCCAGTACAGCGCGCCGTTGATCTGGCAGCACAGAAAGGACTGATTCATGACCCTGTCCATGGCCATGTCCGTGTCCGAGCAGCTCGAGTCGGCGGCCCGCTGGCGGCTGCAGATCAGCCACGAGACCTCGCTGCGCTACGACGGCCACGCCCGCGCCTCCTACAACGAGGTGCGCATGACGCCGCTGGAGTCGGCCGCGCAGACCACCCTGGCGACCCGGGTGGAACTGAGCCCGAGCGTGCCGCTGTGGCAGTACACGGATTACTGGGGCACCCGCGTGACGGCCTTCGACCTGCAGCGGATGCACGAGTCCCTGACCATCCGGGCCGTCTCGGTGGTGGAGACCAGCCCGTCGCCGCGGCGCGCCGACCTGGCCGAGCAGGTGGACTGGGCGCGGATCGTCCGGATGACCGAGTCCGGCGCCCTGGCCGAGTTCACCACCCCCACCGACCGCACCCGCCTCGACCACCCGCTGCGGGACGAGGTGCTCCGGCGGGTCGGGGGTCTGGACCCGCACGAGGCCGCCGCGTACATCAGCACCTGGATTCACGGGGAGATGGCCTACGTGCCGGGCGCCACCGGCGTGCACACGCACGGGCAGGAGGCCTGGGAGAGCAGGTCGGGGGTGTGCCAGGACTTCTCGCACATCGCGATCGGCATGCTGCGCACGGCCGGGCTGCCCGCGCGCTACGTCTCGGGCTACCTGTTCCCGGTCGAGACCACGGAACCCGGCGTCACCTGCGAGGGCCAGAGCCACGCCTGGGCCGAGTACTGGGCCGGCGGATGGTACGGCCTCGACGCGACCAACGACGTCACCCCGGGCCTGCGGCACATCGTGGTGGGCTACGGCCGCGAGTACGGCGACGTGGTCCCGCACAAGGGCGTCTATCTCGGCGCCCCGCGCAGTTCGCTGGCCGTCTCGGTGAAGCTGACCCGGCTGGCCTGAGGTCTTCCCGGGGTCTTCCGGGGGCCTTCCCGAGGCCTTGCGGCTCTGCCGGAATGAATGCCCTGACGCGGCGGGCGGGCACGGCGCCCGCCGCCGCGTCAGAACACGGGCGGGGCCTAGGCCGTGTCTTCAAACCAGCGTCGGATCAGGCCGCGGCGTCTGACGCGTGCGCTCGCAAGGCGCCGGGCCGTGCGCATACTCGGTCGTCTGTAAACGGTCCGGCAACGCCGCGAGCGTGCGTGGCAGGCGTCGCGGCCCCGACGATGGTTTGAAGACACGGCCTAGCCCAGGGCGCCGACGGCGGCGTCGTAGTCGGGCTCGTCCGCGATCTCGGCGACCAGCTGCGCGTGGGTCACCACGTCGTTCTCGTCGAGCACGACGACGGCGCGGGCGGCCAGGCCGGTCATCGGGCCGGAGGCGATGGCCACGCCGTAGGCGGAGAGGAAGTCGGTGTGGCGCAGGGTGGAGAGCGTCGAGACGTTCTCCAGGCCCTCGGCGCCGCAGAACCGCGCCTGGGCGAACGGCAGGTCCGCCGAGATGCACAGCACGACGGTGTTCTCCAGCTTCGAGGCCAGCTCGTTGAACTTGCGGACCGAGGCGGCGCAGGTGCCGGTGTCCACGCTCGGGAAGATGTTGAGGACCTTGCGCTTGCCCGCGAACGACTCCAGCGTGACGTCGGACAGGTCCTTGCCGACCAGGGTGAATCCGGGGGCGGAGGCGCCCGGCTGCGGGAACGACCCGCCGACTTCGATCTCGTTGCCCCGAAGCGTGACGGTGGACATAGGCGATGCCTCCCAGCGGCTCGCTGCCGGGGCCACTTAAGTTGCGGTCCGATCGACAGCGTGTGCGAAACGGTCACCGAAATCCTATCCGGGCCGCCGGGTCCGCCGACGCCGGGGCACGCTCCCCCGCGCGGCGGCGTCACCCGCGCGGATGACGCCGGACGCCGTCACCGGGCCGCCGCGCAGACCCGTTCCCGAACTCAGGATCAGGCTACTGTTTCAGTACTGCAATGGTTCCGGCCCCGGCCTTCTGCCGCGCCACCGCGAACGCTACTGTGCAGTCCGCAGTCTCCCAGGCATACTCCTTGCCTGGTATGCGCTACTGCATACGTGTTGGGGGTAATGGTGCGCAAGCGCCGTTTTGCGGCAGGGGCCGCATTCGCCATATCCGTCGTCTCACTCACCCCGTTCACCGCCCACGCGGCCGCGCTGGAGGTGACGCTCAGCACCGGAACCGACCCCGGGGGCCTGGGCCTGCTCGGGCTGCGGGCCGTCGCGCCCGTGGTGTCGCAGGACTCGACGGTGTCGGAGTACAGCTATGACTTCGGCGACGGGACCACGCTCACCTGCGACGAGACGGCGCAGCCGCCGCTGCCGGCCCAGTGCCAGCCGTCCATGACGGACACCACGGCACTGCTCGACGCCTCGCACGTCTACGCCCATCCCGGCGTCTACCTGGTCAAGATCACGGTGAAGGACGCAGACGGGGAGAGCGCGGGCGCCTCCGCCACCTTCACCACGGCGGGCTCGGCCTACACGCCGTACGGCCCGACCCGGCTGCTGGACACGCGCAAGGGCACGGGCGTGGCCAAGGCCGCGCCGGTGGCCGCGGGCGGAGTCGTCCGGCTGAAGATCGCGGGCAACGGCTCGATCCCGGGCAACGTCACGGCCGTGGTGCTCAACGTCACCGCGGTCAGCCCGACCCGCAACGGCCTGGTCTCGGTCTACCCGGACGGCAAGGCCAGGCCGGGCGTGTCGAACCTGAACTACAACGCCGGCCAGACGATCGCGAACAGCGTGATCGTGCCGGTGGTCGACGGCTCGGTGGACCTGGCCAACACCTCCGGCGGCAGCGTGGAGCTGGTGGCCGACGTCATGGGCTACTTCAGCCAGACGGCGGCGTCCGGCTACACGCCGCTGACCCCGGCCCGCGTGCTCGACACCCGGTACGGCACCGGCGTGGCCCGCGGCGCGCTGCCGGCCGGCAAGACCCTCTCACTGACGGTGGCCGGCGCCGACAAGGGGCGGCTGCCGGCGACCGGCGTGAAGGCGGTCGTGCTGAACCTCACCGTGGCCGACGCCACCGGCAACGGCTTCCTGGCCGCCTATCCGGACGGCAAGGGCGGGACGGACACCTCGAACGTGAACTTCCGGGCCGGGGACGTGCGCGCGGCCAACGTGGTCGTCCCAGTCGGCGCCGACGGCAAGATCGACATCGTGAACGGCGGCGGCACCGGCTCCGCCCAGGTGATCGCCGACGTCGAGGGCTACTACAGCGCGTCCGGCGCGAACAGCTACGTCCCGTTCGCCCCGACCCGGGTGATCGACACCCGCGCCAACGGGGGCGACTACGGCCAGTGCGTGCTGCTCGACCAGGCGCAGCTGCCGGGCGTGCCCGAGAACGTCACGGCCGTCATCGCCAACATGACGGTGACCGAGACCCAGTCGTCCGGCTGGCTCGCCGAGGTCCCGGCGACCGAGACGACCGGCACGGGCCCGGCTCCGGCCAACTTCGGCTGCACCGAACTGGACCCCACCACCTCCGACCTCAACTGGGCCGGGGCCGGCGTCACCGTCGCAAACCTCGACGTCGCCCAGCCGGCCACCGACGGCCAGATGGCGTTCTACATCAACGACTCGCACGGCAACCCGCCCGAGCTGATCGTGGACGTGTTCGGCTACTTCGGCCAGAACGACATCCCGGACAGGATCTAGTCGGACTCCGGCCGGGGTGGCGTGATCTAGTCGGACTCCGGCCGGGGTGGCGTGGCGGCGGGCTCGTCGGGCCACCTCGACCAGGCCGTCGGGTCCGCGCTCAGGTCCCGCCGCAGGGCCTCGCCGTACTGCCGCGTCGCCCGCCCGCTGTGCAGGCCCGCGGAGACGGCCGAGGCGGTGAAGAGCGTGCGCAGCCGGGCGCGCTGCCGGAGCTTCTTCGGCAGCGCCCTGGTCAGCGTCAGGGCGACGGCGGGCAGCGCGGCCAGCGACATGGCCATGCCCCGGGAGTCGCGCGCGGCCCACTGTGCCAGGTGGCCGGTCTTGCCCTCGTTCACCGGGCTCGGGTCGAGCAGCCCGTACGCGGCGTGCAGCTCGGCGGTCAGCCGCACCCGCAGGGCCGAGGTCGTCGCCGACTCCCCCGCCGTGATCAGCGTGGCCGAAGCCGGGATCGGCGCGAACGCGGCGCACGCGAGGGCCGCGCCGACCGCCGTGCTGGTGCGCGTCGCGTCGGCGACCAGCCGTCCGGCGAGCTCGTCCGGCGCCAGCCCCGGGTACGCGGCACGCAGCTGCGGGAGAGTCCTGGCGTGCGTGCGCGGCACCACGGACGAGAGCCCGTTCCTGAGCCGGGCGCTGAGGACGCGGGCAGGGACTTCGGGCTTGAGCTTCATACACCTCTCGTTGCCCGGTCGGGCCGGTTCAACCGGCCGCGCGCCCTCCGGTCGGCCGAAGGTCGCGGGCCGCGCCGAATCGTCACTGTCAGTGAAGTATGGAAGACTGTCGGTGGCAAGCAGGCGAGAAGACGCCGGCCACCGCGCCGGCGCCTCGCACGTCACGGCCGGTGGCCGTCGGCTCCCATGGATGCGGAGGGTTGCGACAGATCATGATCACGACGAGTAACACCCCGAACCTGCCCGGCTGGCTCGACCTGGGCTCGCCCGATCCGGCCGCGTCGGCCGCGTTCTACCGGAAGGTCTTCGGCTGGACCTCCGAGGCGGCGGCCGGGGACGAGCAGAACGAGGACATGGGCGAGTACCTCCTGCTGAGCAAGGACGGCAAGGTCGTCGCCGGCCTCGGCGGCCTGCAGAGCGCGAAGGAGCAGTCGGAGTGGACGGTCTACGTCCGCGTCCCGGACATCGACGCGGCCGCCCAGACCGCCGCCTCGCTCGGCGGCGCCGTCCGGGCGCCCGCCATGAAGGTCGGCTCGGAGGGCTCGCTCGCCCAGCTCACCGACGCCACCGGGGCCAAGTTCGCCCTCTGGCAGCCGGGCGAGTTCACCGGCTTCGGCCGGGCCTGCGAGGACGACAGCCTGCTGTGGATCGAGCTCTACACCCGCGACACGGCCGCCGCCAAGCGCTTCTACGGCGAGGTGTTCGGCTGGCAGACCGAGGCGTACAGCATGCCCGAGGGCGCCTACGACATGTGGACCACCAACCCCGGCGTCGGCACCGACGCCTTCGGCGGCATGATGCAGATCAGCCCGGACATGCCCATCCAGACCGAGCTGTGGGTCCCCTACTTCATGGTCGCGGACACCGACGCCACCATCGCCCGCGCCCTCGAAGCCGGCGGCGAGGTCCTGATGCCCGCCGTCGACGCGCCCCCCGGACGCCTCGCCGCCCTCACCGACCAGTTCGGCGCCCACTTCAACCTGCTCAAGCCGGCCCCGATGTAGGGTGCGGCGCCGTATCAGCGGGCTGACGGCGCTACTTCTGGCTGATCGTGTCCACGAAGTTGGTGCCGCCGGCGTACAGGCCGGAGACGGTCTGCTGTACCTGGGACAGGCTCATGGTCTGGCCGGCGTTGTAGTAGAACCAGTTCACGTCCATGTCCCACCGGCGCTTGCCGCTGATCGGCTCGGTCAGGTCGACGAACCAGGTGTTGAAGTCCGCCGACATCGACTCGCGCGGGTAGTACTTGCCCGAGGTCGTGTACAGCACCTTGCCGTCCATCGAATACGTCACGACACCGTTCGCCGCCGTGATCATCAGGGTGTGCCAGCCGCTCAGGCTGAGCATGTTCTTCTGCGTGTCACGGTCGCAGCCCGGCACGCTGCCCGCGCTGGTGACGGTGTCGCAGGCGTACACGCTGTACCAGGTGGTGGTGTCCAACCGCGGCCCGGGCGCGCCCCAGCCGCCGTTCGGCTCGTACTCGGTGTCCATCTCGCTGTAGTCGTTGTTGCGCGGCGAGATCATGTAGAAGTCCTCGTTGATCGGGTCGCCGTTGGTGCCCGAGGTCGGGTCGTCCTCGAAGTGGATCCGCGCGGCGTACGTGCCGGTGAAGAACGGGACGTTCAGGCTGTCGACCTCGGCCTGCGTGGTGCCGGACTTGGTGCCGTCGGTGCTCGCGCTCAGGTCGAGCACCTCGCCGCCGTCGGCCCCGGTCTCCTCGGGGAAGGTCACGGCCGAGGAGCGCCAGGTGCTCACCACGCCGGGGCCGCCGGAGGAGGTGCGCACGACCCAGCCGTGCTTGCCGAGCGCCGGGTCGGAGGCGCCGGAGTAGTGGAAGTCGTCGAACAGGACGCCGGCCGGGACCGCCGAGGCGGTACTCGCACCCGGCGACTGCTCCCCATCGCCGGTGGGCTCCTGGCCGAAGGCGAGGGTGTTTCCGACGAACGCGGCGATGTGCGTGTTCGGCTTGTACGAGCTGGCGTCCGCGGCGACGAACGAGGCGTCGTTGGTCTGCTTAAGCCCGACCCCGCCCGGTACGTAGAGCTGCAGCTCGATGGCGCCGGAGTTGGCAGCGGCCTTGAGGGTGCCGGCGCCGCTGGTGAAGGAGACCTGCAGGTAGTGGTCGGCGCCGGCCGTCTTCGTCGGCACCGAGACGATGTGCTCTGCCACGTTCGAGCAGCCGACCTGCGCGTAGATGCAGTTCGCCGCGTACGCCTGAGTACCGTCTTGGGTGAAGTAGTACCGCAGCGTCACGGTGTCGAGCGCGATGCTCTGGCCGGAGACGTTGACCACCTGCAGCCAGGGTTGCGCGTCCCCGGACGAGGCCTCGACGCCGGTCTTGTAACGCACCGAGAGCAGCGGGGCGGCCGAGGCGCCACTCGCCGCGCCGCCCTGGGCCGCCGCGGAGGTGCCGCCACTCGCGTGCTTGTCGCCCCACAGCGGCTTGGTCCCGAACACCACCCCGGCCACGAGGGCGAAGAAGACCACCGCGCGCAACGCCGTCGCCAACCTGCTGTCGGACTGGGATCGGCGACGACCCTTGCTAGAACCCACGATGGCTCCTACGGATTGCCCGGCGACGCGCGTGGCGTGCGCCAAGGAGAGAACTGAGACGCTGCGGTACCGGACCCGGCTACCGGCGGCGATCGGTGGACTGGTCGGGCGGCGAGGCCTGCCCGTGCGACGGGGTGGACGGCTCCTGCGGGTGCCGTTGCTGCGGGAACGGACTCGAGGTGCCGAACGCGGCGAACGTGTCCGGCGCCGGCCCCTCGCCTTCCCGGCCCGGGCGTGGGTCGGTGTAGAACGGCGCGGGAGCGGCCTCGTACACAGCCGGCTCGTAGAACCGGCCCGCCCGCGGTGCCCGCACCGCGCCCGAGAGCTGCGGCACGCCGCGGTCCTCGACCGAGGTCAGCACGCCGGATTCGTAGGCGCTGAACTCGTCGACGTGCTCGAGCGCGGCAGGTCCGGCGGCCGGCGCCGCGGCCGTGACCGGCTCCGGCGCCGCGCCCTCGACCGAGTCCGCTTCGCCGACCTCGACCGTGGAGCGGGTGCCCCAGTTGTTGCGGCGCAGCGTGGCCAGTGACCAGATGCGCAGCGGCAACAGCAGGCACAGGTTCATGATCGCGTACAGCGGTGCACACAGGTAGGTGAAGATGCGGTCGAAGAACCCGACCGAGGCCGCACCGCGCAGATAGTGGATGGAGCGGACCCAGGCCATCACGCACATGTAGGCGAGGTAGGCGGCCAGCAGCTGCCAGCTGGTCGGGTGCATGCCTATCACCACGAGCGCGCTGAGCAGGCCGAAGGTGAAGATGACCCAGGTGGCGAGCTCGATCAGGTTCAGCCACCAGTACAGCCGTTCGATCCGGAACTTGCTGAACAGCAGGAAGCCCTCGCGGATGAAGGACTTGCCCCAGCGGATCTGCTGGCGGATGTAGTGGCCGAGCCGCTCCGGCACGTCGGTATAGCCGACCGAGGACGGCTGGATCAGCGAGAGTCCCTCGGTCAGACAGTAGTAGGTCAGACGCCTGTCGTCGCCGAAGGTGGCCGGGCGGCCGAGGAAGCGCTGGCCGAGGAAGTCGTCGACGTACTTGCGCACCACCCAGCCGCGGTACATGGCCAGGGAACCGCAGGCACACAGCACCGAGCCGAGCCGCGAGTAGGCCACCCGCTCGCCCAGGAAGGCGTTGACGTAGCGCATGTCGATCAGCCGGGTCAGCAGGTTCTTCGACCGGTTGTGCGCCAGCACGAGGCCGGTGACGCACTGCACCCGGCGCTTGCTGAAAGGCTCGGCCAGCTCGGCGACCGCGTGCTTGTCCAGCACGGTGTCGGAGTCCACGCACAGGTACATGTCCGCGTTGGCGGCCTCGGCGAACCCGGCCGCGAGGCCGTGGCGCTTGCCGCGGTTGTCCGGGAAGCGGATGAAGTCCAGCCGGACCCCCGCGCGCTCGAACTCCGGCCGCATGCTCTGCACCAGGGCGGCGCAGGACTGGTCGCTGGAGCAGTCGTCGATCACCGTCAGCGAGTTCACCAGCAGGGTCTGCGCCAGGATCGAGTCCAGGCAGCGCCGCAGCATGGCCGGGGCCTCGTTGTAGACGGTCACCACGCCGTGGATGTAGTGGCCGTCGGCCAGATGCCGGAAGGCCAACTCGGGCTTTCGCCGGCGGCGGATGGAAAGCAGTAACTTGAGCCCCAGCAAGGTTCCGACGGTGGCGCCGTACCAGTGCAGATGGGTGCCCTCATGTACGAGCGCGTGCACGCGGGCATTCCCTTCATCGTTCGATAGGCCGCGACAGGCGCTGTAGATGCGACAGCGTACGCGCCCGCTAGAAGATATCCCGATGCATACGGCAGTAAAAAATCAAGAAGAACGTTCGCCGCGTCGCAGATATCGACATCTGAGACAGCGCTTACCTGAAGCGACTTTCGGTCGGCCTCATACGTGATGAAGCGACTAAATCGGGCGGGTCATCTGCGGCGGTTCACGCCGTTCTCGCCCGATTCGGATCACCAAACGAGCAAGATCGAGTGAGATGCGCCACATGATCAGCGGGGGCAGCGCGGCCCGGGTGCGGCAGGCCCCTTCGAAAGAATCGAAGCCTCGAAAGATTCGAAGCCCTCGACGGCCTCGAGTCCTTCGACGGTTTCGATGACGGGGCGTCAGCCCAGCGAGGCGCTCGCCGCGCGCAGTTCGTCCAGGGCCGTCTGGAGGTAGTCGGCGAGTTCGCGCTTGGGCTCATGCTGCGCTTGCGAGGTCGGCGCCGCCTGGTCCCCGGCTCCGCCGCCGCTCTCGGCCCATGCGGCGAAGCCGCGTTTGAAGGCGAGGACGCCGAGTTCGCCGGCGAGGGCTGCGGTCGGGTCGGGGACGCCGCGGGTGACGAGGGCGGCGGTCATCGCGGCGGCGAGGCCGACGCTCTTGAGGGCGTCGCGCTCCTGGAGCTCGGCGCTGGCGGCGACGGCGGCCTTCAGGCGGGGACCGAGTTCGCGGTTGGCCTGGGTCATGGCGCTCGAGGCGCGCAGCAGGCCGTCGGCGACCGCCTCAAGGGGACTGGCCTGCGCGGGGGCTTCGGCGATTCCCTCGGCCAGCAGGCGGCTGAGCGTCTCCTGTCCGGCCACCAGCAGCTCGCGCTTGTCCGGAAAGTGGCGGAAGAACGTGCTCTTGGTGACCCCGGCGCGCTCGGCGATCTGCGCGACGGTCGTGGCGTCGTACCCCTGCTCGGTGAACAGGTCGACGGCGGCCACGACGAGGCGCTCGCGCGCACCTGGTTCCCACCGGCTCATGGCCTCCATCATAGGGGATGGGACCCTTGTCCCATCACTCTGGTAGCGTGTGATGAGACAACGGTCCCATCACTTGTGGGGAGCTTCTCATGCGCGTCTTCGTCACCGGCGGCACCGGCCTGATCGGATCCGCCGTCGTGGCCGAACTGCTCGGCAACGGCCACACCGCCCTCGTCCTGGCCCGCTCCGACGCATCCGCGGCCGCCGTGCGGCAGGCCGGGGCCGAGCCGCTGCGCGGGGCACTTGCCGACCTCGACGTCCTGCGAGCCGGCGCGGCCGGGGCGGACGGGGTGATCCACCTGGCCTTCGACCCCGCCTTCGCCACCCCCGAATCCCTCGCGCACGCCATCGCCGAGGAGACAGCGGCCCTGGAGACCCTCGGCGCGGAGCTGATCGGCAGCGACCGCCCGCTGGTCACCGTCGCGGGCACGCCGCTGACCCCGGGCCGCGCCTCCACCGAGGACGACCCGCTGCAGACCGAGGGACCGGTCGGCGGCCGCGGCCGGGCGTTCACCGCGGCCCTCGGCCTGGCCTCGCGCGCAGTGCGCACCTCGGCCGTACGTATGCCGCGCACGGTGCACCGCGACGGCGCGGGCGGCTTCGCCGGGGTGCTGGCCGCCGGGGCGCGCCGGACCGGGGTGTCCGGGTACCCGGGCGAGGGCACCCAGCGCTGGCCGGCCGTGCACGCGCTCGACGCGGCGGTGCTCTTCCGCCTCGCCCTTGAGTCGGCCCCGGCCGGCACCTCCTGGCACGCCGTGGCCGACGAGGGCGACCAGGTGCGCGACCTGGCCGCGGTGATCGGGCGGCGCCTCGGCCTGCCGGTCGAGTCGGTGCCCACGGAGACCTACGGCACGCTCGGCCCGATCTTCGCCGCCGACCAGCCCTCCTCCAGTGCCCACACCCGGCAGGCGCTCGGCTGGGAGCCGAAGCACCCGAGCCTGCTGGCGGATCTGGAGAACATAGAGCCCTGATACCTGCCGCCGCCATGGGATGCCGTCGCCGAGAGCGGCCGCCGGTATCCCGTGGCGGCGGACGCGGGACCGGTCCCCGTGCCCTGCCCTGATACTCGAGCCCTGCCGTTGGTACTCGACGGCTGTTCTCCGGTGGAGGGGAGGGACGGGCGGTCCCCATGGGCGACGTCAGGTTTCGATTCGAGCCTGTGCAGCCGGGCGATCCGGCGCGGGTGGGTCCATACGCGCTCAGGGCGCGGCTCGGGGCCGGCGGCATGGGGCGGGTCTTCCTCGCCTTCACTCCGGCGGGCCGGCCGGTCGCGGTGAAGGTGGTCAAGGCGGAGCTGACGGCGGATCCGCGCTTCCACGAACGGTTCGCCCGCGAGGTGGAGATCGCGCAGCGGTGGAGGCGGCCATCAACGCCTGCGGGCCGAACTACTACCTCCAGGCGTTCCACTCGATCTCGCCGAGCTGAATCCTTACCCGCGTCAGCCGCCGTCCCGCGCTCAGCTCGCCGGTGTGTCCAGGGTCCGGGCCAGGTAGACGTTCGTGGTGACGGTCAGGACCACTTCGTCGCCGTGTGCCTCGACGGTGGCCGTGAGGTCCTCGAGGAGCCGGCTTCGGGCGTCGTCCTCGAGGATCCGGTACGACGAGAGGGACTGGAGCAGGTCGGTGTAGCGCCGGGCGGTGAAGGCGATGGCGCGCTCGTAGGCCCGGTGTTCGACGTCGTGGAAGCCGGGGTGCGCCGTCAGATCGGCGTACGGCCAGTCGTGCCCGGCCACGTGCCGCGGGTCGTCGTCGCGGCCCAGGGTGATCTCGGCGAGTTCGGGCACGCCGTGGCGCGCGTGCACGTCCTGCAGTTCGCCGCGGAAGACGGCGTCGTCCAGCGAGAAGTTGTTCCACCAGACGGCGACCGCGCCGCCGGGCCGCAGGATCGCGGCCGCCCGGTCCCATCGCGTCGCCGGATCCACCCAGTGCCAGGCCTGGGCAGAGAAGAGCAGGTCGGCGCCGCCCGCGACACCGGGCCAGTCCTCGAAGCGGCTGACCACGACGGTCGCGTCGGGGAACGCGCCGCAGTTGCGGGTGAGCGCCTCGGCCATGCGCGGATCGGCCTCGATGCTGGTGAGCTTCAGTCCGCGGGCGGCGAAGGCGACGCTGGCCTTGCCGGTGCCGGCGCCCACCTCGACGATCCGGCCGACGCTCGCGTCCTCACGCCCCTGCGCCGCGTACGCGAGCACGTCGCTCACCAGCTCGTCCGGGTAGTCCGGGCGGGCGGACTCGTACGCCTCGACCGCTTCTCCGAAGACTCCGCTGCGCTGCCTCTGCTCGGCCATCGATCCTCCACTCGCCGACTCCACACCAAGACTCTGCCATATGCCGTGGAGCCGTGGATCAAGCGGGTGGCCTGCACCCGCGCGGCGATGGCGGATACGAGCGGCTCCGGCCGGGTATCAGCCCTTCGATTCGCGGGGCCGCGGGTGCGGGCCGTGGGTGCGGGGTGTGGGTGTGGGCCGCAGTTGCGGGGTGTGGGTGTAGGTGTAGGTGTGGGGAGTCAAAGGGGGCGGGGCTCGTGCAGATCACCGAGGTCACCGATCTCGGCGTGCGTTCGGCGGCGATCACGATGCGCCGGGACGATACGCCGATGACGTTCATGTTGTATCCGATGCTGCACTTCGCGTCACCGGCGTTCTACGCGGAGGTACGGCGGCGGCTGCGCGGGTGCGCCGTGATCGTGGCCGAGGGCGTGTCCGGGCCGACGCTGCAGTCCGACGCGATGGACTTCGCCAACCGCTACTTCCCGCGCGGACGCCAACGCGGGATCGTCGCGCAGACCGACGAGGCCGTGCTGCCGGAGGACATACCGGTGGTGCGGCCGGACGTGCCGTTCGCGCAGCCCGCGCTCGACCTGACCGGGGTGCCCGGCCTGAGCCGGATGGCGAGGCTGGCGGGTCTCAATCTCGCGCTCATCACCAACGCGCACCTGATCAGCACCGCTCTCGCGATCGCCGGCCCACGCGTGCTGTGCACGAAGGATCTGGAGATCCACGACTTCGCCTTCACGGCGCGCGAGGAGCGCAACGCCGACACGCCGATGGCCCACCGCGTGATGGACGCGCGCGACCGCGGGCTGCTGGCCGCGCTCACCCGCCTGCACGAGGAGCGCTGCCGGGAGCCGATCACCGTCGGCGTCGTGTACGGGGCGGCGCACATGCCCGCGGTCAGCCAGGGTCTCGCCGACCGCTACCGCTACCGCCCGCGTTCGGCGCAGTGGATGACGGTCTACGTCCCGGACTGAGCGGTGCGGACCCGGTCGGCTACCCTCGGGAGCAGTACGCCGGGCGCCGGTACTCCCGGTGGCCGGCCCGGCGAGCCCGACCAGCGCGCGTCGAGCCCGACCGGCCCGACCAGGACACAAGGGGATCAGGAACCGATGAATCCGTTCCGCGAAGCCGTCGAAGCACGCGACACGGCCGCCATCGAGGCGTTGCTGGCCGAGGACGTCGTGTTCACCAGCCCGGTCGCCTTCAAGCCCTACCCCGGCAAGGCGATCACCGCGGCGATCCTGCGCGGCGTGCTGCGCGTCTTTGAGGACTTCAGCTACGTCCGCGAGATCGGCGGGGCGGAGAGCCGGGACCGCGCGCTCGTGTTCACCGCCACGGTCAACGGGAAGCAGATCAACGGCTGCGACTTCCTGCACTTCAACGACGAGGGCCTGATCGACGATCTCATGGTCATGGTCCGGCCGCTCTCCGGTGCCCAGGCGCTCGCCGAGGCCATGGGAGCCGAGTTCGAGCGCATCACGCGCGAGGCCCTCGGCGGATAGGGAGCGGCGCCGCCGGCCCGCCACGGTACGCAGATGTGGGAGCGGGTACGGGCTCGTGGCCCGCACCCGCCCACGTTCGGACCGTTCCGCGGGTGCGCGGGGGTACGGGCCGTCCTGCCGGAACTCGACCGAGCCGATGCATCACAGATGCCGTTCCCGTGGGTGAGGAACGCGAAAAAACGAGCTCAGCACAGGGCTCCGCGATCCCCTCCGGAAATCAGGAGCCTTGTGTACGGTGGGTCCATTCCGTACCCTAACCCGCCGGGCGCCGCCGTGAAAACCCGTCTCACGTGCGGAAACAGCGGTTTAACCGGGCCGAAGCACACCCGTTACCAGCGGCCGTGGTGTACGACTTCGTCGAAGGGCCGGCGGTTCGGCTTCACGATGGGCTTGAGCGGGCGGTCCGCCGGATACCCGACGCCGAGCAGGTACGAGACGACGTGGCCCTCGGGCACCCCGAGGATCTCTCGCGCGCTCTGCTGCTCGCCGACCCCGCTGTGCCCGGTGCCGAGGCCGAGGTCGGCGGCGGCCACGGTCATCGCGAAGGTGGCCTGGCCCAGGTCGTACTGGTCGACCACGCGGGTGTGCTCGTCCTCGACCTCGGGCACGACCAGGGCGATCGCGGCCGGTGCGCCGGCGATGTGCCCGGCCCCGCGCCAGACCGTGGACAGCGCCTCGAGCTGCTCGCGGTCGGTGACGATGACGAAGTCCCAGTGCTGCCGGTTGGCGGCGGACGGCGCGCGCCACCCGGCCTCGGCGATCCGGTCCAGATCCTGCGCGGACACCGGGTCCGGCAGATAGGCGCGGACGTTGCGGCGGGCGCGCAGGGCGTCCCAGGCTTCCATGGGTTCTCCTTACTCAGGGTTCTCTTCGGTGTTCATCACTCGACCAACCCGCGGAAGGTCCACCCGGCGGTGGGTCGACGCGGGATGACGCAGAGAACGGATCACCGGTCCCGGTCGGGGACCCGGTACATCAGCGGCTGCTTCACCCGGTCGTGGTGAGCATGCCGAAGTCGATCGCGCGCCGCTGCGTCAGCCTGCGGCGGCTGACCCGGGCGCGGCTCGGGCAGACGGCGGCCGCGGCCAGGGTCACCCTGGACTCGCGCAACGCAACGCCGTCGCCGATCACGTTCATACGATGACCGATTCACTCAGCGGTGTCCAATGCGGGAAACGAATCGCGGCAGGGCCCGGACACACCGTCATTCGACCGTCTCGCGCATGGAACTCACCGCGTGCACACCGTCGAGTTCGGACAGCGCGGCGGCGAGTTGCGCGACCGGTTGCTGGCCCTGGACCAGCAGGCGTACCGAGACCACACCGCGATAGCCGGGCTCTTCCTCGCGCGGATCGTGGCGCTGGTCGGTGGCCAGTTCGAGTACCGCGTAGCCCAGGCCGGTACAGCGTTCCAGCACCGTGCGCAGGACGCCGCGCCCGTCGGTGTAGTCGACCTTCAACCCGACCGGGACCCGGGTGGATCCGGGCAGGCGCGCGGCCAGCGGGGCGAAGCACAGCATGACCAGGAAGTGGCCGGCGGTGACCGCGAGCGCGAGCACCGGCAGGCCGGCGCCCGCGGCCATGCCGACGGCGGCGGTGAGCCACACCACCGCGGCCGTGGTCAGGCCGCGGACCGCGTCTCGCCGTACGAAGATCAGTCCGCCGCCGATGAATCCGATCCCGGAGACGATCTGCGCGGCCACCCGCGAGGGGTCCAGGATCACCCGTGGACCGAGCACGTCGGTGAATCCGTACTTGGACACCAGCATGATGAGTGCGGCGGCGAACCCGACGAGGGTGTGGGTGCGCAGTCCGGCGCTCTTCTGCCGCAGTTCCCGTTCCAGGCCGATCGCCGCGGACAGGGCCAACGCCAGGGCGAGTTCGCCGATCTGCGCCCAGCCCTGACCCGTCGGCTCCGAAAGCGATGCCAACACCATCCAGCAACGCTAACGCATCATCCGCGCGGCGTCGGGCAGGCTCCGCAGGACACTTCGTCACCCGGCCGGGGCCAGGGCTCCCGGGTCAGGACTTGTGTCAGGACTCCTGCGCGGGAAGCAGTTCCCGCCGTACGATGCGCTCCGCGGTGCGCCGGGCCCAGCGGCTGTCGCGCTGAGGGTGGCCGAGCATGATCTCGAGGGCGAGGCCGTCGAGGGTCTTGCAGGTGCGGAAGGCGAAGTCGTCCGGGTCGGCGCCGGGGAAGCGTCCGGCGTCCCTGCCCCGGCGCACCTGTGCGGCGAGGTCGGCCTCCCATCCGGCGTCCACGGCCGCGAGGCGGGCACGGGCGTCAGGGTCCTGCGGCGGCCGGGCGTACATCTGGGTCCACAGGCTCCAGCGGGCGTCGCCGGGTTCGTGCGGGAGGTAGAGGTCGATGAAGCGCACGACGGCGCTCCACGGGTCGCGGCAGCGCGCCAGCCGCGCGGAGCGGTCCTCGGCGAGGTCCTCCTCGCTCAGCACCAGCGTCTCGATCAGGATGCGCTCGCGCTTGCCGAAGTAGTACAGCACGTGGCCGGCGCTCATTCCGGCCCGTTCGGCGATGTCGCGCACCCGCACGGCGTCCGGGCCGCGCTCGGCGATGGCGTCGAGGGCGGCCGCGAGCACCCGGCGGCGGGCCTCGCGACGCGGCGCACCGGGCTTCGGTGCGGACGGGCGGGGGTCGGGGCCGGCGTCGGAACCGGAGCCGCCGGAACCGGGATCGGCCGGGGATTCCGGCTCGTCCGCCACTTCGGCACCGGTCCCCGCGTTCGCCTTCAACTTCGCCTCCACAGCGTGCATCCTCCCACCGCCCCGTCCCGATCGCGCGGCTGCCCCGCGGCCGCCGCCGGGTGCCGCCCGGCCGCCGACTCACGCCCGACCGGGACCGACTCACGCCCGACCCGCGTCCGACCCATGTTTGGAACAAGATTCTAGAACACAGATCTAGAACTTCGTACTAGATCCGGGATAGTGTGCGGGTCTCGCCGCGGGCCGCGCGGGCCCTGCGCCCCGTCCGCCCGCATTCCCGCCCATCCGCTGAAAGGCGGTGCGCCGCATGTC
>NZ_JAGSOG010000016.1 GCF_018139695.1 Actinospica durhamensis
GGTGGCGCTGCGGCTGGCCGGGGGCGAGCCGGGGCTGCGGTATGCGAACCTGGCGGTGCGGGGCAAGCTGATCGGGCAGATCAGGGCCGACCAGCTGGCTCCGGCGGCGGCGATGCGGGCGGATCTGACCAGTTTGGCCGGGGGGCTCAACGACATCATGCGTCCGGGGTGCGACGTGGAGGCGGTGTGCGCGCACATCGCGCACTGCGCCTCGGTACTGGCCGGGGCGAGCGGGCGGCTGGTGCTGTTCCACCCCATCGACTTCCGCCGCCGGATGCCCTCGTCCGCGCGGCTGTGGCCGAAGGTGGAGCGGCTGATCGAGACGGCGGATCAGCTCGCTGAGAAGCACGGTGCGGCGCTGGTGCGGCTGGACGAAGAGCGGGTGTTCGACGACGCGCGGCTGTGGGCGGCCGACCGGATCCACCTGACCGGCGAGGGGCACCGGCGGGTGGCCGAGGCCGTGCTCGAGGCGCTGGGATACGAGCCCTCATTCGACTGGCGCGCACCGCTGCCGGCCCCGCTTTCGTCTTCGCCGCTGGCCCGCCGGGCGGCGAAGACGTGGTCCGATATACGTTGGCTGGTCGGCTTCCTGGCGCCGTGGATCAAGCGGCGGCTGACCGGGAAGTCCTCCGGGGACGGGATGACGCCGAAGCGGCCGGAGCTGGCGCCGGTCGACTGAGTGCGGCGGCACCACAGCGCCACAGCACTACGGGGCTACCGACAGGGCTCGTCGGCCGAGGGGGTCGACGAGCCCTGCTGCCGCACCGCGATCCGCTGCGGCGCACCGCGATCCGCGGCTCAGCGGCCGGCCAGGGCCCTGATACGACGTACCTGGGCGGCGCGCTCGGCGGCGCGCTGGGAGTCGTAGTCGCGCTCCACCGCGCCCTGCACCAGGGCCTTGGTCTCGATCAGCGCGTCGCGGTCGGCGGCGAGCAGTTCGCGGACGAACACCTCGGCGTCGATGGCCAGGTCGGCGGTGCGGCAGACGCGGTTGACCAGGCCGAGTCGCTCGGCCTCGGCCGCGTCCACCCAGCGGCCGGTGGCGCAGATCTCCAGCGCGCGGGCCGGGCCGACCAGGTCCACCAGCGGCTTGGAGCCGCCGAGGTCGGGCACCAGGCCGAGGGTGATCTCACGCATCGCGAACCGCGCGTCCTCGGCCGCCAGCCGCAGGTCGCAGGCCAGCGCGAGCTGGAATCCGGCGCCGACCGCGTGCCCCTGCACCGCCGCGACGGTGATCAGGTCGGGGTTGCGCCACCAGGTGAAGGCCTCCTGGAAGGCCTCGATGGTCATCTCGGCGTCGGCCTGCCCGGCGTGGGCCAGGTCGAGCAGCGTCTTGGCGCCGCCCTCGCCGCCGATCAGCACGGAGCGGTCGAGCCCGGCGCTGAAGGAGGGGCCCTCGGCCCGCAGCAGCACCGCGCGCACGCTGCCGGGCAGCGCGCGGCCGACCTCGGCCAGGTGCCACCAGGTGCTCGGGGTCATCGCGTTGCGCTTGTCCACCCGGTCCAGCACGACCGTGGCCAGTTCCCCGTCGATGTGCAGCCGCACCCCGGCCTTGGCCGCCGCGGCCGCCTTGGCCTCAGGCCACGCCTGCTCGCCCGCATCCGTCGCAGAGTTCGAACTGGTCATGGCTGCGCCCCTACTCGTTCCGATCCCACCGGCGCCTGCCGGCCGGTGTCACGGACTTTACCGCACGGTAGTGAAGGGTCCGCGGAGCAGGGAGTCCGTCCGGGCCCACCGCCCGGCCGGACTCCCGCCACCCGCCCGGCGGCCCCGGACGCGACCCCGTCCTCGCGGGTGCCGCGGCCGGGGCCGCCGATCACTTTCGTCCTTCGTACTGCTCGCAGTGTTACCTCGCGGCCACCGACGACCGTGGTTCGGACGGCCGTGATACCGTGGTCCGGCCAGGCACGTTCCGATTAAGCGGTACGCGCCTTGCCGCGGGTGGCGCCACCGCGCCCGCGGAGCGTGACACCGGACTCGCTCAGCATCCGGTGTACGAACCCGTACGAACGCCCGGTCTCCTGGGCGAGGGCGCGGATCGATTCTCCGGCCTCGTACTTGGTCTTCAGATCGCTCGCGAGCTGCTCTCTCGCGGTGCCGGTGACCCGGCTGCCCTTCTTCAGGGTCTCGGCCACTTGCGCCTCCTAGAGGGGGTGTGGGGTAACTCCCACCTTGCACAGGGAATGTGCGCTCTGGCCTCCCATGATCACCCCTCGGGGCCGAGTTGACCACTGCTTCGTCGGAGAAACTCAAGCGGTATTCCCGGGTCCCCTGTCTGATTCGTGCCGGAAAATCACGGCATGTCAGGATAAAACTTCCGCTCCGTTATCAGACTGTAACGGAGGGCAATCGACGTTCTGTCGGATACCGGGCACCGGCGCCCGTTCTCAGGCCAGTGCTACAAGGTCCCGGTAGCCCTCGTTCCACAGGTCCTCGACCCCGTCCGGCAGAAGGATCAGCCGTTCCGGGTTGAGCGCGTCCACGGCGCCCTCGTCGTGTGTGACGAGCACCACCGCACCCTCATAGCTACTCAACGCGCCGAGGATCTCCGCGCGGCTGGCCGGATCCAGGTTGTTCGTGGGCTCGTCGAGCAGCAGCACGTTCGCGCTGGAGACCACCAGCGTGGCCAGTGCGAGCCGGGTCTTCTCACCGCCGGAGAGCACGGCGACGGGCTTGTCCACGTCGTCGCCGGAGAACAGGAAGGAGCCGAGGGTCTTGCGCACCTCGACCAGGTCGAGGTCCGGGGCCGCGGTGCGCATGTTCTCCAGCACCGTGCGCTGCGGATCGAGCGTCTCGTGCTCCTGCGCGTAGTAGCCGAGCTTGAGCCCGTGGCCCGGCTCGACCGCGCCGGTGTCGGGCTTCTCGACGCCGCCGAGCAGGCGCAGCAGTGTGGTCTTGCCGGCGCCGTTGAGGCCGAGGATGACGACCCTGGATCCGCGGTCCACGGCCAGATCCACGTCGGTGAAGATCTCCAGCGAGCCGTAGGACTTGGACAGGCCGCTGGCCATCAGCGGGGTCTTGCCGCAGGGCGCGGGCTTGGGGAAGCGCAGCTTGGCCACCTTGTCCGAGGCGCGATGGGCCTCGAGGCCACTCAGCAGCTTCTCCGCCCGGCGGGCCATGTTCTGCGCGGCCACGGTCTTGGTGGCCTTGGCCCGCATCTTGTCCGCCTGGCTGAAGAGCGCGTCGGCCTTCTTCTCCGCGTTGGCCCGCTCGCGCTTGCGCCGCCGCTCGTCCGCCTCGCGCTGCTCCAGGTAGGCCTTCCAGCCGACGTTGTAGACGTCGATGACGCTGCGGTTGGCGTCGAGGTGGAAGACCTTGTTGACGCAGGACTCGACCAGGTGCACATCGTGCGAGATGACGATGAACCCGCCCTTGTAGTTCTTCAGGTAGTCGCGCAGCCACACGATCGAGTCGGCGTCGAGGTGGTTGGTGGGCTCGTCGAGCAGCAGCACCTCGTTGTCCCCGAACAGGATCCGGGCCAGCTCGATCCGGCGCCGCTGTCCGCCGGAGAGGGTGCCGATCGGCTGGTCGAGCACGCGGTCGGGCAGGCCGAGGCTGGCCGCGATCACGGCGGCCTCGGACTCGGCCGCGTAGCCGCCGGCCGCGAGGAACGCGGTCTCGGCGTTGGCGTAGCGGCGCATCGCCCGGTCGTGCTCGGCCGGGTCCGTGCTGCCCATGTTCTTCTCCGCGGCGCGCATCCGGCGCACGGCCTCGTCCAGGCCGCGGGCCGCCAGGACGCGGTCGCGCGCAATCACGTCGAGGTCGCCGGTGCGCGGGTCCTGCGGCAGGTAGCCGACCGGGCCCGACTTCGAGACCGAGCCCGAGGCCGGCTGCCCCTCGCCGGCCAGGATCTTGGTGAGCGTGGTCTTCCCGGCGCCGTTGCGCCCGACCAGACCGATCCGGTCGCCCGGGCCGACGCGGAAGGAGGCGTCCTCCAGCAGCACGCGGGCGCCGACGCGAACTTCGAGATGGGAAGCGGTGATCACCTCCCCATGGTACGGGACCGGGGCCCCGGGCTCCGACGGCATTTCGCCCGCCGGGATCCGCCGGCCCGGGCGGGGCCGGGCGCCGCGGAGCGCCGGACCGGCGCGCGAAGGCGCCCGAAGGGCGTGCGGAAGGGCACCCCGCGCGCCGTTCGGGCCCGTATCCAAGCGGAGAGGGGGCTACTAAAATCCTGATTCGAAGACCCTCAGGAGGGCAGCGCCATGACCGTCGCTCTACCTTCGATCGATCCCCCTTTCTCCGCGCGCCTGCATCCGCTCACCTCCGTCGCCTCGGCCGCCACCGCGAAATGGGCCGCGGAGTGGGGGCTGACCGAGCGCCCCGAACTCGCGCTGCGGCTGCGCGAGACCGATCCGGCCCGGCTGGCCGGCCGGGTCTGCCCCAGCGCCAGTCTCGAGGGCCTGACGCTCAACTCGGACTGGCAGGCCTGGCTGTTCCTGTTCGACGACGCGTACTGCGACGAGTCGGAGATAGGCTCCGACCCGGCCGCCACCACCGAGGTCACCATCTGGATGCTCGGCGCGCTCGAGGCCGGCGAGGCCGGACCGCACGACGTGTTCGCCGGTGCGCTGGCCGACCTGTGCGCGCGGCTGGACGCGATGGCCTCCCCGGTGCAGCGCACGCGCTTCCGGCAGGAGGTGACCGCGTACCTCTACTCCCTGGTGTGGGAGGCGGCCCGGCGGCGGCAGCGGATGCCGGCCCAGCTGGCCGAGTACATCAGGATGCGCCGACACTGCAGCGCGGTGCCGACCTGCCTGGCGCTGATCGACGTGGTCAACGGCTTCTCGCTGAGCCAGGAGCTGTGGTGCTCCCCGGCCGTGCGCGCCGCGGCCGACGCGGCCACCGACATCACCTGCTGGACCAACGACGTGCTGTCCCTGGCCAAGGAGGAGACGCGCTCGATCGAGCTGCTCAGCCTGCCCGCGGTGCTCAGCCGCCGGCAGGGGCTGAACCAGGCCGAGGCGCTGCGGGCGTGCACCGCCATGATCGACGCGCGCATCCGCGACTATCTCGAGGCCCAGCAGCCGCTGCTGGCCTCCGGCGACCCGGTGCTGGCCCGCTTCTGCGCGGACCTGCGGCACTGGATCGCCGGGAACCTGGCCTGGTCGCGCGAGACCGGGCGCTACCGGGTCACGGCCCGCTGATCCGGGTCACCCGCAGCGGCACCGTGTCCGGGTGCAGGGTCGTACGCGCGACCGGGCGCACCACGGTCCCGGGTACCGGTTCTATCCGGTACCCGGCCAGGATCGCGCACAGCGTGCAGAAGATCTCCGCCATGCCGTACGACTCGCCCAGGCACACCCGCGGCCCGCTGCCGAAGGGCAGGTAGTACGGGCCGGCCGCAGCCATGTCCATGCTCTTCCACCGGTCCGGGTCGAACGCGTCCGGGTCGGGGAACGCGCCGGGGTCGCGCTGCAGGGCGTAGAAGTTCACCAACACCTGGCTGCCGGCCGGTATCCGGGTCGCGCCGAGCCTCGTCTCCTGCACCGCGCGCCGTCCGACGAGCCAGCCCGGAGGATAGAGCCGGAGCACCTCCTTCACCACGCGCTCGGCGAGCTCGAGGCCCCGCAGGTCGGCCGGCTCGAGCCGCTTCCCGCCCGTCACCTCGGCGATCTCGAGGCGAAGCCGTTGCTGCAGCTCGGAATCGCGCGCCAGCACGTGCAGGCACCAGGCCAGCACCCCGGCGGTGGTCTCGGTCCCGGCCAACAGCAGGGTCATGATCTCGTCGTGCGCCTGCGCGTCGGTCATGCCCGCGCCCTCCTCGTCCACCGCGGCCAGCAGGGCGGCCAGCAACCCGGCGGAACCCGGCGATCCCTGCCGCGCGGCCCTGGCCCGCTCCCGGGCGACCATGTCGTCGGCCACCGCGTGCACCCGCCGCAGCGAGTGGTCGAAGCGCCGGTTGCCCGGCGTGGGCACCAGGTCGAGGGCGCGGATCGGCAGCAGGGCCCTGCGGCCGATGCCGGAGAGCAGGCCGGGCAGCGCGCGCATCACCTCGTCCGCGGCGAACTCGGAGCCGGACATGGAGCGGGTGATCAGGCGCATGGACAGCACGCGCATGTCCACCGCGGCGTCCACCGTGCGCGCACCGTCCGGCGCCGCATGCCCGCGCGGCGCCGAGGCCGGATCCCACTGGGCGCCGAGGAAGTGCTCGATCTGCGGCGTCATGTCCACCGCGTGCCCGCGCGAGGCGGTGCGGTCGAAGGCGGGGCGCAGCATGCGCTTGTTGCGCCGGTGCTTGGCCCCGCGCGAGGTGCCGACGCCGTCGCCGATCAGCCGCCGCAGCACGTCGAACTGGAAACCCTTGTCGTAGCCGGCCGCGTCGGTCACCAGCACCTGGTGGACCAGGTCGGGCCCGGTGACCACGTAGGCCGCCGCCGGGCCGAGGCGCACCCGGGTGAGCGGGGCCGCCCGCCCCGCCCGGACGAGCAGGGCCAGGGGGTCGCGCAGCAGCGCGGGCGCGTGTCCGAGCAGCGGCCATGCGCCCGGCAGGAGCGGTGCGGGAACGTCGACCTGCTCCTCCGGGGCGCCGCACTCGGCCGCGGAGAGCGTGGTGTGATCCGTCATCAGTTCTGGACGGTAGCGCGTCAGCCACGCTGCGCAAGGCGCTTCGGAAGCACGGCGAGCGGCTCCGTACGCCGCCCGATTTTCCACGGCCGCACCACATTTCTTCCCTAAAAACACCACCAGAGGGCGACGATACGACTACCGTATGGGTGTCGGCGGAAGGAATGGAGGCGTTCATGTCGCCATCCGTGCGTGTCTCCGGCGAGGCCGGGGCGCTCGCACCGCTCCCGGACGGAAGGCTGTGGCCGATGAGGAGTGAGGACAGGAACGGCGGCTGGGACGAGTTCGGTTTCACCCCCAGCGGTTTCGACGCGGACGCGGGCTTCTACAACTGGCTGCTGCCGACCAACGAAGTCATCTGCGACGATCGGACCTACCAGCTGCACGGGCTGATGCCGGACGCGGGCCTGCGGTTCGAGGCGTTCCTCGGACAGGTGCCGCCCGAGGACCTGCCGGACCTGCTCGAGGTGCTCGAGCCGCTGCTGGCGCGAGTGGGCGATTTCGCCATCGAGTACCGGATCAAGCGGCCGGACGGGCGGATGAGCACGCTCGAGACCCGCGGCCGGGTGGTGGCCGGGCCCGGCGGCACGCCGGAACGGGCCATGGGCATCATCATCGACGTCACCGAGCGGCGCGAGGCCGAGCTCGAGACGCTGCGCCGGGCCGCCGTGGCCGCCCGGATGCAGGAGCTGACGGCGGGTCTGGCCGCCGCCGGCACCCTCGGCGAGGTGCGCGACGCGGTCACCTCCTCGCTGCGCGCCCTCGGCGCCAGCGGGGTGCTGGTGGCCGACGCCGGGCAGTCCCCCGAGGTGCTGCTCGAGTGCGGGGACCTGGGCATGGCGGCCGGGCGGGTGCGGATCGGCACGGACGGCCCGGTGCGCACGGCCGCGGTGACCGGCGATCCGCTGTTCTTCCCGGAGACCTCGGAGCTGCGCCGGCGCTTCCCGCAGTCGGTGGAGGCGATGAAGGAGACCGGCGCGGTCGCGGTGGCGGTGATACCGATCGGCGGCGTGCCCCGGATGAGCGGGGTGTGCATGATCGGCTTCGACGGCCCGCGCGCTTTCGACGCGGCCGAGCGCGCCTTCCTGGTGCTCGCCGCGAGCGCGATCGGCCAGGCCGTGCACCGGGCCAGGATCCACGACGTGGAGTTCAACCTGGCCATGGCGCTGCAGGGCGGCATGCTCCCGCGCACCCTGCGGATCGGCACCGGCGTGGAGATCGCCCGGCGCTACGAGGCGGCCACCACCGGCATACAGGTCGGCGGCGACTGGTTCGACTCGGTGCAGCGCGCGGACGGCTCCACGCTGCTGATCATCGGCGACGTGGAGGGCCACAACGTGCAGGCCGCGGGCATGATGTACCGCGTGCGCACCACGCTGCTGGCGTACGCCAACCGCACCGCCGACGTGGCCGAGCTGCTCGCCCAGACCAACGCGTTCGTGTGCGAGGTCAACGAGGAGGCCGACAACCCGCTGTTCGCCACCTGCCTGCTCGCGCTGATCGACCCGGTCGCGCGCACCGTCACGTTCAGCCGGGCCGGGCACATCCCGCCGCTGCTCGCGCTGCCGGGCAAGCCCAGCGAGGTGCACCACCACGAGGTGGGCGTGCCGCTCGGCGTGGAGGACGAGTCGGCCTACCCGGTGTGGCAGCAGGCTTACACCCCCGGCACGGTACTGCTGCTGTGCACCGACGGGCTGCTCGAGTCGCTCGACAACGACCTGGACCGGGGCCTGATCCGGTGCCGCGGCGTGCTGGACGGGCAGCGGGACGAGAAGCTGGAGACGGTCGCCGACGACATCCTCTCCGCCAACCGTCCGCAGGGCCCGTGGAAGGACGACGTCGCGCTGCTGCTGGCCCGGCTGACCTGACCCGGCTGCCCGAGCCCGGCTAGAATATTCGAGGTCGGATATTCGTCGAGCAGAACAGCGGGGACGGGTGATGGCGAACACGCTCGAGGGCACCGTGGCGCTGGTGACCGGCGCCTCCAGCGGCATCGGCCGGGCCAGCGCGCTCGCGCTGGCCGCCGAGGGCGCGCGGGTGGCCGTGGTGGCGCGGCGCAAGGACCGGCTCGAGGAGCTGGTGGCCGCGATCGAGGCGGCGGGCGGCGAGGCGCTGGCGATCGAGGCCGACCTCGGCGTGGAGCAGGACGCCGTGGGCGCGGTCGCGCGCACCGTCGAGCACTTCGGCCGGCTGGACACCGTGCTCAACAACGCGGGCCTGATGCTGCTCGGCCCGACCGCCACCGCGAGCACCGCGGACTGGCGCCGGATGGTCGACGTCAATGTCATGGGTCTGCTCTACTGCGCCCACGCCGCGCTCCCGCACCTGCTGGCGGCGGCCGAGGACGGTGCGCGCCGGGTGGCCGACCTGGTCAACGTGAGCTCCATCGGCGGGCGCACGACCCGGCCGGGCAGCCAGGTTTACAACGCCACCAAGTGGGGCGTGGTGGGCCTGAGCGAGTCGATGCGCCAGGAGCTCGCGGGCCGGCACGTGCGCGTGTCCGTGGTCGAACCCGGTGCCGTGCGCACCGAACTGGCCGAGGCCAACCGGCCCGAGATCCGCGCGCAGATCCTCGGCCGGCAGGAGGGCGTCGAGGTGCTCGACCCCCAGGACGTCGCGGAGGCGATCGTCTTCCTGGTCACCCGCCCCCGCCATGTGAACATCAACGAGATCATGGTCCGGCCGACGGAGATCGCATAGCCGCAGCGGCAGCCGCCCTGGGAGCGGCCGCAGGAGCAGGAGGAGTCATGGCCAAGCGCTTCACCGAGATCACCCCGAGGATCCGCGCCTTCATCGCCAAGCAGCCGATGTTCTTCGTGGCCACCGCGCCCGTGGGCGAGGGCCGGGTGAACGTCTCGCCCAAGGGATACAAGGACACCTTCGAGGTCCTGGACGAGCACACCTTCGCCTACCTGGAGCTGTTCGGCAGCGGCATCGAGACCAAGGCCCATCTCGCCGTGGATCCGCGGATCACGATCATGTTCTGCTCCTTCGACCGCGAGTCCAACATCGTCCGGCTCTACGGCAGGGGCCGCCACCTGCGCCCGGACGACCCGGAGTTCGACGGCTTCGCCGAGCACTTCAACCTGGCCCACCCCAGCCCGCGCGGGATCGTGGTGGTGGACGTGGAGAGCACCCAGACCTCGTGCGGCTACTCGGTGCCCTATATGGAGCTGCGCGACGAGCGGCCGGTGCTCGACACACTGCACGGACGCCGCACGGATCAGGAGTGGGCGCAGCGGGTGGCCGAGGTCAACAACCGGAGCATCGACGGCCTGCCCGGCCTCGAACCGGACCACCCGCTGCCGACCACGGTGCGCAGGCTGCCTGCGGCCTGACCGTGTCGGCGGCGCGCCGCGGGCAGTGCGGGCGGGGTCGCGGCTCAGCACGCGCAGGCGGTGCCGTCCGCCGGGGCGGTGAGCGGGTCCGCCACGGGCTCGCGCCGACCCCAGGCCGTGTCGTACGCGAAGCCCTCGCGCACCCAGTACTCGAAGCCGCCGATCATCTCCTTGACCGGGTAGCCGAGCTTGGCGAACTCCAGGGCCGCGCGGGTGCCGCCGTTGCAGCCGGGCCCCCAGCAGTAGGTGACCACCGGTGTTCCGGCCGGGATCAGCGCGGCGGCCTCGGCGGCGATCCGGCGGGTGGGCAGGTGCACCGCGCCGGGGACGCGGCCCTGGTCCCAGGCCTGCTCGGACCGGCTGTCCACCAGCACGAAGCCGGGGGCCGCGGACGCGAACGCGGCGTGCACGTCCGAGACGTCGGTCTCGAAGGCCAGCTTGGCCGAGAAGTGCTCGATCGCCGTGCTCGGCTGCGGGGTCCCGGCCGCCGCGGTCATCGGGGTCGGCTGCGTCGTCTGCGTCGGCTGCGTCGTCTGCGTCATGGCACGAGCATGCCGGGGCGGGCCCGCCCGCCGACAGTGGCGAGAACGCCACGGTTCGCTAAGATCACGCCATGCTGCTGCTCGATCCGCCGCGCCGCCGCGAGGAGGCGCGACCGACCGTCGCGGTCTACCTCTTCGACGGGATATCCGTGTTCGAAGTCGGCTGCGCCACCGAGGTCTTCGCGCTGCCGCGGCCGGAGCTCGACGTGCCCTGGTACGAGTTCAAGGCCTGCGCCGAGACGCCCGGGCCGATGCGCGCGATGGGCGGGATCGGCCTGACCGCGGAGCACGGCATGGACGCGTTCGCGGCCGCCGACACCGTGATGGTCACCGCGGTGCCGAACGTGCGCGGGGAGGTCTCGCCCAAGCTGGTCGAGGCTCTGCGCGCGGCGTATGACCGGGGTGCGCGGGTGGTGTCCATCTGCTCCGGGGCGTTCGCGCTGGCCGAGGCCGGGCTGCTGGACGGGCGCCGCGCCACCACGCACTGGCGGTACGCGGAGCTGTTCGCGGCGCGCTACCCGAAGGTGCGGGTGGACCCGGACGTGCTCTACGTCGACGAGGGGCAGGTGCTCACCAGCGCCGGGAGCGCGGCGGGGCTGGATCTGTGTCTGCACCTGGTCCGCCGGGACCACGGTTCGGCCGTCGCCAACACCGTGGCGCGCCGGCTGGTGCTGCCGCCGCACCGGGAGGGCGGGCAGGCGCAGTTCATCGAGGCGGCGGTGCGTCCGGTGCCGCAGGACGACGGCGTGGCCCGCTCGCTGGACTGGGCCCTCGACCATCTCGCGGACCCGATCTCCGTGTCGCAGATGGCTGCGATCGCGCGGATGTCCACCCGCAGCTACATGCGCCACTTCGCCCGCACCACCGGCACCTCGCCGCTGCGTTGGCTGGTCAACCAGCGCCTGGCCGCGGCCCGGGCCATGCTCGAGACCGGCGACGGGTCGATCGAGCAGGTCGGCGCCGCCGTGGGCTTCGCCGACCCGGCCACCTTCCGCCACCACTTCACCCGCGCCGTCGGCACCGCGCCCTCGGCCTACCGCCGCACCTTCCGCGGATAGGTCGCGTCGTCAGACCTCGGCCGCGCCGCCGGTGCGCAGTCGGTAGTAGCAGTGGTCAGGGCCCTGCTTCACCAGCCGGCCGCCGCACTTCTCGATCACCCGGCGCGAGCCGTGGTTGTCCGGGTCCGTGGTCAGCAGCGCGTCGTCGATCCCGACCGCGTAGGCCAGCGGCAGCACGGCGCGCAGCAGGGCGGTCGCGTGGCCCTTGCCCTGGGCGCCGGGCCGGATCGCGTAGCCGATGTGGCCGCCCATGACCTCGAGCCGCTCGTTGAGCCGGTGCCGGACCGCTATCCGGCCCAGGAATTCCTCGCCCTCGATCCAGAACAGGGTCGACTCCGGCACGGACCGCTCCGCACTGGCGACGCGCCGCAGGTCCAGATCCCGGACATACGCGGCGAATCCCTCCTGACCGCGCACCGCCTCGTAGTCGACGTGGGCGGCCCAGTCGGAGAGTGGACCGGCCGCGCGGAACTCCTCGATCGCGGAAAGGAAGGAGGCGTGGAAACGGGGGTGCGGCGGGATCAGTTGCGGCATACCGGGATCCTCGCAGCCCGGCTCGGTGTGATCAACATATCCGCACGGGCGCACCATACGTCGGCACCCGGCACGCGGGTAACGGTTACACACCAGCACACGACACGTGTCGGTTACATGCGCACCCGTTGAAGTCGCGGTGTCGGCGGCCCGGGATACGCTGCCCGTTATGACCGACGTGACCGCCTCTGGCACTCGTATCCCGTCAGCCCGGCCCGCGCCGAGCGCGGAGTCGGGGCCACGGGCGCCACGGCGGATCCCGGTGCCCCGGCTGCCCGTCGCCGCCGCGCTGTACGCGGTCTCGATGCTGGTGCTGTTCCTGACACCGATGGGGCACCACTGGAATTTCGTGGACATCTTCGTCTACCGCCAGGGCGGCCTGGCGGTGGTGCACGGCCAGGGGCTCTACGTCGCGTCGTTCAACCACGGCCAGCTGCCCTTCACCTATCCCCCGGCCGCCGCGCTGCTGTTCACCGGGCTCGGCCTGCTGTCGAACTATCTCGCGCAGATCCTCGCGACCGTGTGCAGCCTCTGCCTGCTCCCGCTGGCGCTGCGTTTCGCCCTGCGGCTGACGCCGTTCTGCCAGTGGTTCGACGCCGGCGAGGCGACGCGGCTCGCGCTGGCCTGCGCGGCCGGAGCGCTGTGGTTCGAGCCGGTGTGGACGACGCTGCGCTACGGCCAGATCAACGTGCTGATCGCGGCGCTGATCCTGTTCGACCTCGGCCGGGCTGAGGGGCGCCGGACCAAGGGCATGGGCATCGGCATCGCGGCCGGGCTGAAGGTGACGCCGCTCATCTTCGTGGTCTACCTCGCCGCCACCGGCCGGCTGCGCTCGGCCGCGACCGCCCTGGCCACGCTGGCCGGCACGATCGCGCTGTCCTTCGCCGTGGTGCCGCACGACGCGTGGACGTACTGGGTGCACGACGTGCTCGACTCGGGCCGGCCCGGCAAGGTGGAGAACGCGGCGGACCAGAACCTGCGCGGCGCGCTCTCCCGGATCCTGCACACCGAGCAGGTCGAGGGCGTCTGGATCGTGGCCGCCCTGGTCACGGCGGCGGTCGGGCTCACGCTCGCGGTGCGGGCCTGGCGGCGTGGGAACGACGAGGCGGGCGGATACGCCCTGTGCTCGCTGACCGGCCTGCTCGTCTCGCCGATCTCGTGGACGCACCACTGGGTCGAGGCGGTGCCGGCGCTGATGCTCGTGCTGCTGCGCGCCTACCGCCACCGCAGGACGGCGGTGCTGGTCGGCGGCGCGCTCGCGGCGGCGCTCGGGGTCTCGCAGATCACCTGGCGGGTGCCGGTGAGCGGATTCGCGGGCACCCTGGAGCTGCACGAGCACGGCGCGGCGTTGCTCGCCTCGAACGCGTACGTCATCGCGGGCGTGATCGCGCTCTGCTGGGCGGCTTATCCGCCCGAGCAGGCGCGACCCGTCCTCGCCCGCGAGTGAATCGGGGCCGGAGAGTGAATCAGACGTTGAAGCCGAGGGCGCGCAGCTGGTCCCGGCCGTCGTCGGTGATCTTGTCCGGGCCCCACGGCGGCATCCAGACCCAGTTCACCCGGAAGTCGCTGACCAGGGAGGAGGTGGCGGTGCGGATCTGGTCCTCGATGACGTCCTGGAGCGGGCAGGCCGCCGAGGTCAGCGTCATGTCGATGATCGCGACGTTGCCCTCGTCCACGGTCAGGCCGTAGATCAGGCCGAGGTCCACGACGTTGATCCCGAGTTCGGGGTCCACGACGTCGCGCAGGGCCTCCTCCACGTCCTCCACCGCGGCGGCCGCGCCCGTCGAACCCTGCTCGGTCGTCTGCTGCTCGCTCACTGCTCTGTCTCCTTCTGCGTGCTGCGCGCCAGCGCCTGCGCGGTGGCGTCCTTCAGGGCCATCCACGAAAGCAGCGCGCACTTGACCCGGGCCGGGAACTTCGAGACGCCGGCGAACGCGACGGCGTCCTCGAGCACGTCCTCGTCGCCCTGCGCCTCGCCCTTGGACTGCATCAGCTCGAGGAACGCCTCGTGCACCGCGAAGGCCTCGGCCACGTTCTTGCCGATCACCAGGTCGGTGAGCACGGAGGCCGAGGCCTGCGAGATCGAACAGCCCTGCGACTCGTACGAGACGTCCTTGATGATCGCCTGCTCGCCCTGGGACTCGTCGTCCAGGTGCACGCGGAGGGTCACCTCGTCGCCGCAGGTCGGGTTGATGTGGTGGACCTCGGCGCCGAACCCGTCGCGCAGGCCCTTGTGGTGCGGGCTGCGGTAGTGGTCCAGGATGATCTCCTGGTACATCGACTCCAGCTTCACGCCCTCATCCTCCTTTCCCTCTTCCGTCAGGCTCCGAAGAACCGCTTCACGTGTTCGAGCCCGTCGACCAGCGCGTCGATCTCGGCCCTGGTCGTGTAGACCGAGAACGAGGCCCGGGTGGTGGCGGGGATGCCGTAGCGCACACACACCGGCCGGGCACAGTGCTGGCCGACGCGTACCGCGATGCCCTGCTCGTCGAGGACCTGGCCGACGTCGTGGGGGTGGATCTCGCCGAGGCCCTCCACCGACAGGATGAACGAGATCGCGGCCCCGTGCTGTTCCGGCTCGGTCGGGCCGATGATGCGCAGCCCGTCCACGGCGCCGAGGCGCTCGAGCGCGTAGGAGACGATCTCGTGCTCGTGCCGGGCGACGTTGTCCATGCCCAGCGCGGTGAGGTAGTCCACCGCCGCGCCGAGCCCGACCGCCTCGGCGATCGGCATGGTGCCCGCCTCGTACTTGTGCGGGATCGGGGCGTAGGTGGAGCCCTCCATGTTCACCACGCCGACCATCTCGCCGCCGCCGAGGAACGGGGGCAGCTCGTTGAGCAGCTCGGCCCGGCCCCACAGCACGCCGATGCCGGTGGGCCCGAGCATCTTGTGGCCGGTGAAGGCGACGAAGTCGGCGCCCAGGGTCTGCACGTCCAGGGGCAGGTGCGGGGCGGACTGGGAGGCGTCCACCACCACCACGGCGCCGACGTCGTGGGCCCGGCGCACGATCACCTCGAGCGGGTTGACCGTGCCCAGGATGTTCGAGACGTGCACCACCGAGACGACCTTGGTGTGCTCGTTCACGACCTCGTCGAGGTTGGACAGGTCGAGCCGGCCGTCGTCGGTCAGGCCCAGCCAGGCCAGCTCGGAGCCGGTGCGCTGGGTGGTCAGCTGCCACGGGACGATGTTGGAGTGGTGCTCCATCTGGGTGATCACCACGCGGTCGCCCGGGCCGAGGCCGTAGGGCTCCCCGGCCCAGCCGAGCACGCTCGCGACCAGGTTGAGCGCCTCGGAGGAGTTCTTGGTGAAGATCACCTCGTTGCGGTCCGGCGCGTTGATGAACGCCGCGACCTTGTCCCGCGCGCCCTCGTACAGCGCGGTGGCCTCCTCCGCCAGCGCGTGCACGCCGCGGTGCACGTTGGAGTGGTGGTGCGCGTAGTAGTCGGACATCGCCTCGATGACCTGGCGCGGCTTCTGCGAGGAGGCGGCCGAGTCGAGGTAGACCAGCGGACGCCCTTCGCCGACCGTCCGCTCGAGGATCGGGAAGTCCTTGCGGACGCGCTCGACGTCGATCGCCGCGGTGCGGGTGAGCTCCGCCGTCATATCAGGCTCCTGCCTTGATGTCATCCTCGGCCTGCACCCCGGTGTACTTCTCGTAGCCCTCGTCCTCGAGCACCTGGGCCAGCTCGGCGCCGCCGGACTCGACGATGCGGCCGGCCGCGAACACGTGCACGAAGTCGGGCTTGATGTACTTGAGGATGCGGGTGTAGTGGGTGATCAGCAGGGTGCCGACCTCGCCGCTCTCGCGCACCCGGTTGACGCCCTCGGACACGACGCGCAGCGCGTCCACGTCCAGGCCGGAGTCGGTCTCGTCCAGCAGCGCGATCTTCGGCTTGAGCAGCTCGAGCTGCAGGATCTCGTGCCGCTTCTTCTCGCCGCCGGAGAAGCCCTCGTTCACCGAGCGCTCGGAGAAGGCCGGGTCCATCTGCAGCTGGGCCATCGCGGAGTTGACCTCCTTGACCCAGGTGCGCAGCTTCGGGGCCTCGCCGCGGATCGCGGTGGCGCTGGTGCGCAGGAAGTTGGCCACCGACACGCCGGGGACCTCGACCGGGTACTGCATGGCCAGGAACAGCCCGGCCCGAGCCCGCTCGTCCACGGTCATGGACAGCACGTCCTGGCCGTCGAGCAGCACCTGGCCGCCGGTGACGGTGTACTTCGGGTGTCCGGCGATGGAGTAGGCCAGCGTCGACTTCCCAGAGCCGTTCGGGCCCATGATCGCGTGCGTCTCGCCCTGGCGGACCGTCAGGTCGACGCCCTTGAGGATCTCCTTGGGCTCGCCCTCGGCGTCGACGGAGACGTGCAGGTCGCGGATTTCCAGAGTAGCCATGGGTTAGAGCTCCACACGCTTCGAGTTGTCACGGTCGGCGACGTACACGATGTCGCCTTCGATCTTGGTGGGGTAGACGGGCACGGGGTCGACCGCCGGGAGGCAGGACGGCTTGCCGGTGGTGAGGCTGAAGGTCGAGCCGTGCAGCCAGCACTCGATCTCGCCGTCGACGATCTCGCCCTCGGACAGCGGGACCTCGGCGTGCGAGCACATGTCGTGCAAGGCGTGGACCTCGCCGTCGGCGGTCTTGACGACCATGACGGTGATGTCCCCCAGCTCACACCTCTCGGGTTTGTCCTCTTCGAAGTCCGCGAGGCTCCCGACGGCGTGCCACTCGGGCTCGGAGTGACGCGTCATCGGGCCAGCTCCTGCTCGACCTTGGTCATCAGCGCCTGCTCGAGGTCCGGCACCCCGATCCGGCGCACCACGTCGGCGAAGAAGCCGCGCACGACCAGGCGGCGGGCCTCGTCCTCGGGGATGCCGCGGGCCTGGAGGTAGAACAGCTGCTCGTCGTCGAAGCGGCCGGTGGCCGAGGCGTGGCCGGCCCCGACGATCTCGCCGGTCTCGATCTCCAGGTTGGGCACCGAGTCGGCGCGGGCGCCGTCGGTCAGCAGCAGGTTGCGGTTGAGCTCGTAGGTGTCCGTGCCCTCGGCGGCCGCGCGGATCAGCACGTCGCCGACCCACACGGTGTGCGCCGCGTCGCCCTGCAGCGCGCCCTTGTAGGTCGCGCGCGAGCGGCAGTTGGGCACCGAATGGTCGGCGAAGAGCCGGTGCTCGAGGTGCTGGCCGTCGTCGGCGAAGTACAGGCCGAGCAGTTCGGCGTCGCCGCCCGGCGCGGTGTAGCGCACGTTCGGGGTGATCCGGACCAGGTCGCCGCCGAAGGTGACGTTCACCGACTTCACCGTGGCGTCCCGGCCGACCAGGGTGTTCTGCTGGGCCAGGTGGACCGCGTCGCGCTCCCAGTCCTGGACCGAGACGAAGGTCACCTTCGCGCCGTCGCCCACGATCAGGTCCACGTTCGCCGCGCGCACGCCGGTGCCGGTGTGCGCGAGCACGATCACGGCCTCGGCGAAGGGCTTGACGTCGAAGACCAGGTGCGCGTACGCCGTGCCGCCCTCGCCGTGCACGTCCACCCGGACCGGCTCGGTCAGCACCGACTCCTTGGCCACGGTGATGACCGTGGCCTGCTCGACCGCGGCGTACGCCAGGGCCGCGACCAGGTCGATCGGCGCGCCGGCCTTGGCGGTGCGCGGGTCGTCGTGGCCGACCTGCTCGGCCGTGACGCCCTCGGGCAGGCTCAGCTCGACCTTGTCGGTGCCGTCCGCGGGCACGCCCTGGTGCAGCTTGCCGATCCGCTTGAGCGGGGTGAAGCGCCAGTCCTCCTCGCGCCCGGTCAGGGCGGCGAAGTCGGCCGGGTCGTACGAGGTGGGCCGCTCGCCGCGGGAGGCGAGGACCTCGGAGTGGGTACGTCCGGTGCCGGGGCCGGCGAGCGGGGCACCGGCGCCCGGGCCCGCGACGGACACGGCCGCCGCGGTGGTCGCGCCCTTGGACTGCTCAGGCTGTGACATCTGTGATCTTTCTCGGAGCGAGAGGGGCCGGGGAGCTGGGATGCGGGTCGGGGCTCAGCCGACCGCGCCTTCCATCTGCATCTCGATCAGCCGGTTGAGCTCCAGGGCGTACTCCATCGGCAGTTCCTTGGCGATCGGCTCGACGAAGCCGCGCACGATCATCGCCATCGCCTCGTCCTCGGTCAGGCCGCGGCTCATCAGGTAGAACAGCTGGTCCTCGGAGACCTTCGAGACGGTGGCCTCGTGGCCCATGGTCACGTCGTCCTCGCGCACGTCCACGTAGGGGTACGTGTCGGACCGGGAGATCGTGTCGACCAGCAGCGCGTCGCACTTCACGCTCGACTTGGAGCGGTGCGCGCCCTCCTGGATCTGCACCAGGCCGCGGTAGGAGGTGCGGCCGCCGCCGCGCGCCACCGACTTCGAGACGATGTTGGAGGAGGTGTTCGGCGCGGCGTGCACCATCTTGGACCCGGCGTCCTGGTGCTGGCCGGGGCCGGCGAACGCGATCGAGAGGGTCTCGCCCTTGGCGTGCTCGCCGAGCAGCCAGACGGCCGGGTACTTCATGGTGACCTTGGACCCGAGGTTGCCGTCGATCCACTCCATGGTCGCGCCCTCGTGCGCCGCGGCGCGCTTGGTGACCAGGTTGTAGACGTTGTTCGACCAGTTCTGGATGGTCGTGTAGCGGGCCCGGGCGCCCTTCTTCACGATGATCTCGACCACGGCGGAGTGCAGCGAGTCCGAGCTGTAGATCGGCGCGGTACAGCCCTCGAGGTAGTGCACGTAGGAGCCCTCGTCCGCGATGATCAGCGTCCGCTCGAACTGGCCCATGTTCTCGGTGTTGATCCGGAAGTAGGCCTGCAGCGGGATCTCCACGTGCACGCCCTTGGGGACGTAGATGAAGGACCCGCCGGACCACACGGCCGAGTTGAGCGCGGAGAACTTGTTGTCGCCGGACGGGATCACGGTGGCGAAGTGCTCGCGGAACAGGTCCTCGTGCTCCTTCAGGGCCGTGTCGGTGTCCAGGAAGATCACGCCCTGGCGCTCGAGGTCGGCGTTGATGGAGTGGTAGACCGTCTCCGACTCGTACTGCGCGGCCACGCCCGAGAGCAGGCGCTGCTTCTCGGCCTCGGGGATGCCGAGCTTGTCGTAGGTGTTCTTGATGTCCGCAGGCAGGTCGTCCCAGGAGGTGACCTGCTTGTCCGTGGCGCGCACGAAGTACTTGATGTTGTCGAAGTGGATGCCGCTCAGGTCCGCGCCCCAGTTGGGCATGGGCTTGCGCTCGAACAGGCGCAGCGCCTTGAGCCGGAACTCGAGCATCCACTCCGGCTCGTTCTTCAGGGCCGAGATCTCCCGGACCACGTCCTCGCTCAGCCCGCGCTTCGCGGTGGCGCCGGCAACGTCCGGGTCGGCCCAGCCGAACTCGTAGTTGCCGAGACCGGCGAGCTCATCGTGCGTGGTGGTCATGCGGAGGCATCTCCTTCGGACTGGGTCGGCTCCGGCTCGTGCGTACGCTGGCGCGCAACGGCGGGCGTCGGGATGAACGTGGTGCAGACGCCGTCGCCGTGGGCGATCGTGGCCAGGCGCTGGACGTGGGTGCCGAGCAGTTCGGCGAAGACCTGCGTCTCCGCCTCGCACAGCTGCGGGAACTGCTCGGCGACGTGTTGGACGGGACAGTGGTGCTGGCACAGCTGCTCGCCGGCGATGGCGTCCTGTTCCCGGGTGGAGGCGGCGTAGCCGTCGGCGGTGAGCGCCTCGGCCAGCAGCCGGGAGCGCTCGCCCGGGTCGGCGGCCGCGACCGCCTGCTGGTAGCGGGCGGCGAGGCCGGCGAAGCGGCGGCGGGCGAAGTCGGCCACGGCCTGCTCGCCCGCGGTCTCGGCGACGAAGCGCAGGGCGTCGACGGCGAGCACGTCGTAGTCGTGGTGGAACACGGCCCGGCCCGCGTCGGTCAGCGCGAACACCTTGGCCGGGCGGCCGCGGCCGCGGTGGCCGTAGACCCGCTGCTCCCTGGCCTCGACCAGGCCCTCGGCCAGCAGCGCGTCGAGGTGGCGGCGGATGCCCGCCGGGGTCAGGCCCAGGCTGGCGGACAGCTCGGCCGCGGTGCGCGGACCCTCGGACAGGATCGAACGGGCCACCCGGTTGCGAGTGGCCTGCCTCTCTTCCTGCTCGTCGAGGACACGCACGTTTTTCACAACACCATAGTGAGCTTATTCCTTCCGCAGGGCAACTAAGGCTAGCCTTAGCCGCGCCGCGCGCGTGACCTGCGGCGGCCTCCGTAGGGCCGCGCCGCGCAAACCGGCGCCCGGGTGCGGGCGCGCTCAGGCCGCCCACGTAGACTCGCGGCCATGCACGAGTCCGATCCCGCCGTCCAGATCGCGGGCCTGGTGAAGCGGTACGGGGACAAGACCGCCGTTCAGGGCCTCGACCTGATCGTCGACCACGGTACTCTCACCGCGGTCCTCGGCCCGAACGGGGCCGGCAAGACCTCCACCATCGAGTGCTGTGAGGGATATCGCAGGCCCGACGGGGGCACCGTGCGCGTGCTGGGCCTCGACCCGGTCGCCGACGCGGCCCGCCTGCGCCCGCGCATCGGGGTGATGTTGCAGTCCGGCGGCATCTATCAGTCCGTTCGGGCGATGGAGATGCTCCGGCACGTGGCCGGCCTCTACGCGAATCCGCTGAACGTGGACGAGCTCGCCGCCCGGCTCGGGCTCGACTCCTGCGGCAAGACGACCTTCCGGCGGCTCTCCGGCGGCCAGCAGCAGCGGCTCTCGCTCGCGCTCGCCGTGGTCGGCCGGCCCGAGCTGATCTTCCTGGACGAGCCGACCGCGGGCCTCGACGTGCAGGCCAGGCACGCGACCTGGGAGCTGATCGAGCAGCTGCGCGCGGACGGGGTGACCATCGTGCTCACCACGCACCTGCTGGACGAGGCCGAGCGGCTGGCCGACAAGGTCGCGATCATCGACCAGGGCCGGGTGATCGCCTACGACAGCCCGCAGCGGCTGGCCGACACCTCGCGGGAGCAGGACGCGATCCGCTTCGAGGCCCCGGCCGGGCTCGACCTGACCGCGCTGTCCATCGCGGTCGCGCCCGCGGCGAAGGCCTCGGAGCCGACCGCGGGCAGCTATCACGTCACCGGGGAGATCACCCCGGACACGCTGGCCGCGACCACCGCGTGGTGTGCCAGCCTCGGGTTGATGCCGCGTAACCTGCAGATCGAGCAGCGCAGCCTGGAGGACGTCTTCCTCGATCTGACCGGAAGGGAGCTGCGCTGATGAGCGAGCTCGCGAGCCCGTCGGTCCGGCCGCTCTCGGCGCCCGGCACGTTCCGGCCCGACCCGCGCCCGGCGCCGGCGGTGCGGATGGTGCTGGCCCAGGCCCGCTTCGAGACGCGGCTGCTGCTGCGCAACGGCGAGCAGGTGCTGCTGGCGATCGTGATCCCGGCGCTGATGCTGATCGCGTTCTCGGCCGAGCCGATCGGCACCATCAGCGGCGGCGGGAGCCGGATCGACTACTACGCGCCCGGCATCATCGGCGCGGCGGTGCTCTCCACCGCGTTCACCAGCCAGGCCATCGCCACCGGCTTCGAGCGGCGCTACAGCGTGCTCAAACGGCTCGGCGCCACGCCGCTGCCGCGCTGGGGGCTGCTGGCCGGCAAGTCGCTGAGCATCCTGATGGTCGAGTGCGTGCAGATGATGCTGCTGATCGGGATCGCGCTGGCGATGGGCTGGTCCCCGCACGGCGACCCGCTCGCGGTCCTGCTGCTGCTGGCCCTGGGCACGGCCGCGTTCAGCGGCCTGGCGCTGTGGCTGGCCGGCTCGCTGCGGGCGGAGGCGACGCTGGCGGTGGCCAACTTCGTCTTCCTGATCTTCATCGGGGTCGGCGGCGTGGTCGTGCCGCTGGACAAGTTCGGGCACGGGGCGCAGGAGTCGCTGCAGTTCCTGCCGATCAGTGCCCTGACGGACGGGCTGCGGGACGTGCTCCAGCACGGCTCGGCGATGCCCTGGGGGCCGCTGGGCATCCTGGCGGCCTGGACGCTGGTGGCGGTCGCGGGCGCGGCCCGGTCCTTCAAGTGGGAGTGACAGCGTGACGCAGCAGGACACCGGCATCCCGACGGCCCGCGCGGCGAGCGAGCACCCGAGCGCTCAACCGGTCGTGCGGGCAAGCCCGGCCGGCACCGGTCGGCGCCGGCGCGACTGGACGCCGACGCCGCGGCAGGTCGAGCTGGCCTGCCTGATCGCGCTGGTGGCCAACACGCTGATCGTGGTGACCGGCGGCGCGGTGCGGCTGACCAACTCGGGCCTCGGCTGCCCGACCTGGCCGGAGTGCACCGGCGGTTCGCTGGTGCCGGTCTCCACCCTCGGCTACCACTCGGTGATCGAGTTCACGAACCGGATGCTGACCTACGCGGTCTCGGCCGGCGTGGGCCTGGCCATCCTGGCCTCGATGTTCCAGAAGCCGCGCCGGCCGGTGCTGGTGAAGCTGTCCTGGGGACTGTTCCTCGGGGTCGTGCTGCAGGCCGTGATCGGCGGGATCACGGTGCTCACCAAGCTGGCGCCGGAGTGGGTCGCGGTGCACATGTGCGTGTCCATGGGCATGATCGCGGTCTCGTTCGTGCTCTGGCACCGCTCGCGCGAGGGCGACGGGCCGGTGCGGCTGCTGACCCGGCGCGAACTGCTCTGGCTCGGCCGGCTGCTGGTGATCGCCACCGGCGCGGTGGTCGCCGCGGGCACGCTGGTGACCGGCACCGACCCGCACGCGGGCGCCGAGGACGCGAGCAAGCGGCTGCCGTTCAAGGCCATGGACATCACCCAGGTGCACGCCGACCTGGTGTTCATCGTGGTCGGGCTGACGGCGGCGCTGTGGCTGGCGCTCAAGGCCACCGACGCGCGGCCGCGGGCGCTGCGCGGGGTGCGCGACATGTTCGCGGTACTGCTGCTGCAGGCCGCGATCGGCTACACGCAGTACTTCACCGGCCTGCCCGCCTGGATGGTGCTGCTGCACATGACCGGCGCGTGCCTGACCTGGCTGGCCGCCTGGCGGGTGCTGATGTCGCTGCGCGAGCGGGCCTGACCGGTCCGGAGGGAGCAACGGCCTTGGCGAACACCACGGGGTATCGCAGGTATCTGCTGTACGTGCTGTACGCGCTGCTGCCGGCCGGGGCGGTGGTGGCGCTCGCCGCCTCGACCGCGGTCGGCACGATCATGCTGGTCGCGGCCGTGCTCGGGCTGGTCGGGGTGTCCGTGACAGGCCGCTCGGACGGCTAGACGGCTGATTCGGGGGTAGGCCGGTAACCCGGGCACGCTGGAACGTGTGGAGACGCGTGGAGTCTCGGGGCTGGGCAAAACGGCTCAGCGGCAAGTCCGGGCGTGCGCCGGGCCCGTCCTCATGCTTGGTCGCCTGTGGACGGGCCCGGCGTGCGGCCGGGCGCCGCCGATCGGCCGTTTCGCCCCGGCATACCCCCGAATCAGCCGTCTAGGCACACGGAGCGGACGTCGCACGGCGCTGTCAGCCGATTGCTGTACGGTGGGGCCCTCGACAGGATCAGGCGATCGTGTGGTGGAGGGGATGCCCCATGCCGATGTTCGGGCTGGGCAAGAAGAAGAGCGCCGCGACGCCGGTGCAGACCCCGTCGTCGGCACCCCGCCCCTCGCCCGCGCCCGACCTCGCGACCATACGCGGCCTGCCCAAGGCCCACACCCTCGCCGACCACGGCGATCCGGTCCTGGCCGAGCTGCTCGGCCTCGCCGAGGCGCACGACTGGACCGCGCTGCGGGCGAACCTGGCCGGGTACGACGGCCATGATCTCAGCTCCCTGGTCTCGAACGTCTGCGCCCAGACGCGCGACGTCGGGCAGTGGGTGCCCGCGGACGCGGCCGACCCGCTGGCCCAGGCCGTGCTCGGCGCGGACGCGATCGAGCGCGGCTGGGAGGTGCGCACCTCGATGCGGGCGCAGCACGTCTCGCAGGACCAGTTCCAGGAGTTCCACCGGATGCTGCGGGTGGCCGAGGACCACCTCTACGCCGCGGTGGAGCTCGATCCCGAACTCGCGGCCCCGTGGTACTCGCTGATGATCACCTCACGCGGCCTGCAGTACGACCTCGACGTCAAGTGGCGCCGCTTCGACGCCCTGCTCCGGCGCGCCCCCGGCCACCTCGGCGGGCACCGGCAGATGCTGCAGAACCTGTGCGCGAAGTGGTCCGGCTCGCACGAGCAGATGCACGCCTTCGCCGCCGAGGCGATGAGCGGCGAGCACGGCGGACAGCTCGCGGAACTGGTGGCGGACGGCCACATCGAGCACTGGCTCCACCTCGGCGACCGCAAGGGCGGCCGGGAGTACATGCAGCAGCCCGAGGTCCGGGCCGAACTCCAGAAGGCGGCCGAGCTGACCGTCTTCCGGCCCGGATACAGCTCGCCGCGCACGCCCTACCTGGCACCGAACCTGTTCGCCATGGCCTTCGGCCTCGCCGGCCTGTGGACGCAGTCCGTGCGGGCCTTCGAGGCCAGCGCGGGCGTGGTGACCGGGCGCTGGATCTACATGAGCGGCAAGGAACCGGAGAAGTTCTACACGAACTGGCGCAACCACGTCATCCAGAAGGCAAGCCCGTGACCGAACCCGAAGCCTCGCACACCTTCCAGGTCGACCTGCGCGGCATGGTCGACCTGCTCTCCCACCACCTGTACTCCAGCCCCCGGGTGTTCATCCGGGAACTGATGCAGAACGCCGTCGACGCCCTCACCGCCCGGCGCAGGCTCGACCCGGCGGCGCCCGCGACCGTGACCATCCGCACCGGCGCGCAGCTGACCGTCACCGACACCGGCGTGGGCCTGACCGAGGACGAGGTGCACCGCTTCCTCGCCACCATCGGCCGCAGCTCCAAGCGGGACGAGGCCGGGCTGATCCAGACCAGGTCCGACTTCGTCGGCCAGTTCGGGATCGGGCTGCTCGCCTGCTTCGTGGTCGCCGACGAGATCACGGTCCTGACGCGCTCGGCCCGCGACCCGCACAGCCCGGCGGTGCGGTGGCACGGCTACGCGGACGGCCGGTACGCGATCAGGACCCTGCCGGGGCTTGAGATACCCTTCGGCACCACCGTGACGCTGGTGCCGCGCGCGGGCTCCGAGGAGTGGTTCGAGCAGGCCAGGCTGACCGAGCTCGCCCGCCACTACGGCAGCCTGCTGCGCTACGAGGTGAGCCTGGCCGGGCCGGACGGCACGCCGGTGCGGATCACCGACACCCCGCCGGTGTGGGACCGGCCGTACGGCTCGCCGATCGCCCGGCGCCAGGCGCTGGTCGAGCACTGCGAGCGGCAGTTCGGCTTCCGCCCGCTGGACGTGATCGACCTCGACCTGCCGCTGGTCGGGCTGCGCGGCACGGCGTCCGTGCTGCCCACCTCGGTGCCGGCCAGCCGCCGCAGCGGCCACCGGGTGCACCTCAAGGGCATGCTGGTCTCGGACCAGGCGAGCGAGCTGCTGCCGGACTGGGCGTTCTTCGTGCGCTGCGTGGTGGACGCGGACGGGCTGCGGCCCACGGCCTCGCGCGAGGCGCTGTACGACGACGAGACGCTGGCGGCCGTGCGCGACGCGCTCGGCGAGACGCTGCGCTCCTGGCTCGCCGGGCTGGCCGCGAGCGATCCGGCGCTGCTCGGCCGGTTCCTGGCCGCGCACCACCTCGCGGTCAAGGCGCTGGCCGCGTACGACGACGAGCTGCTGCGGGCGCTGCTGCCGTGGCTGCCGTTCGAGACCACGGACGGCTCGGTCACCCTGGACGAGTTCTCCCGCAGCCACCCCACGATCCTGGTCACCCAGTCCGTGGAGGAGTTCCGGCAGGTCTCCTCGATCGCGGCGGCGGCCGGGCTCGGCGTGGTCAACGGCGGCTACACCTACGACAGGGACCTGATCCGCCGGCTGCCGCAGCTGCGCCCGGGCGTGTCCGTGCTCGATCTCGACCCGGACACCGTCACCGCCCACCTCGACAGCGTGGACCCGGCCGTCGAGCTCGCCGCGGCGCGCTTCCTGGAGCTGGCCCGCAAGGTGGTGGACCGCTACGGCTGCGACACCGCGCTGCGCAGCTTCCACCCGGTGACGGTGCCGGCGCTGCTGATCGACCACCGCGAGGCCCGGCACGAGCGCGGCCGGGCCGAGCAGGAGGCGGCGGCCGACGGGCTGTGGGCGGACATCCTCGGCGCGCTGCGCTCCTCGGCCCCGCGGGCGCAGCTGGTGCTCAACCACCAGTGCCCGCTGGTGCGCCGGATCGCCGTGATCGAGGACCCCGACCTGGCCGCCTCGGCGCTGGAGGGGATCTACGGGCAGGCCCTGCTGCTCACCCGCCGGCCGCTGCGCCCGGCCGAGCACGCCCAGCTCAACCGGGCCTTCCTCGGCCTGCTGGAATACGCCACCCACGACGGGCCCGCCGGCGCCGGCGCGGCCGCGCGGGAGGACGGACGATGAGCGAGCCGGACGACAGCTGGAGCGAGCCGGAGATCCGCCAGGCCCTGGGCCGGCTGCGCGAGGAGCCCCACGGCGCGGCGCGCTCGGCCCGGACCGAGGAGCTGGTGGCGGCGGCCGAGCGCGGCGAGTACGACCGCACCCTGGTCCGGGCGCTGTTCGAACTGCTCAGCGCCTACGAGTACGGCGCGGAGTCGCGCAAGGCGCCGGTGCTCTACAACAGGATCCTGACGCTCTACACGGACCGGCCCGAGCTGTTCGACGAGCGGGCCGAGCACCGTGTCTTCTGGTGCTCGAAGTGGGTCACCTCCTCGCTGCTGGCCATCCCGGACGTGCCGCTCGGCGCCGTCGAGGGCTGGATCGCGCAGATGCAGGAGCGCTTCCTGGCCGCGGACAAGCCGCTGCAGGCCGTGCGCACCTCGCGGTACAAGCTGGCCGCGCACACCGGGATCGGCATGGACCTGGCCTACGAGCTGTGGGCGACCAGGCCGCGGGACGAGTTCAGCGACTGCGAGGCCTGCGAAGCCCGGGACCGCGGCCGGCACTGGGCCGGGCGCGGCGACGACGCGCGGGCCCTGCGGGAGTGGGCCCCGGTGCTCGAGGGCGGGCTCAGCTGCGCCGAGGAGCCCGCCTCGACGATCGCGCTGGCCCTGGTCCCGCTGGTGCGCGCGGGCCGGGCGCAGGAGGCCGCCTCGCTGCACCGGGCCGGCTACCGGGCCACCCGGGGCAAGGTGTCGATGGACGACGCGGTGGCCCGGCACCTGGAGTTCCTCGCCCTCACCGGCAACAGCGCGCGCGGCCTCGAACTGCTGGCGGAGAACCGGTACCGGTTCGACTCCACCGCCACCGCCGAGACCCGGCTCTCCTTTCTGCGCGGTGTCAGGATCCTGCTCGCGCGGCTGACGGCCGAGGGCAACGGCCGCGCGCCGGTCCCGGCTCCGGACGGACGCGAGGCGACCGCGGCCGAACTGCTCGCGGAGGTGACGGCGCAGACCGAGGAGCTCGCCCGCCGCTTCGACGCCCGCAACGGCACGGACTATCAGAGCACGCAGTTGCAAGGCTGGTGCGCGTTGGAGCCGCTGACCGCCCGCCCCCTGGAACTCGGGCTGCGCGCCAAGCCGTTGCCGGTACCGCCGCCCCCAGCCGTGGCCGCGGCCGCCGCCGTCCCCGAGGATTTCAGCACCCTGCTGGCCGAGGCCCGCGCGGCGCTGCGCGACGGGCGCCCGGAAAACCGCGCGCTGTGGGCGGCGGTGGCCGAGCGGGTACGCGAGGAAGACCTCGACGACGTGCTGCGGGCCGAGCTCGCCGGGCGCGGGGGCTTCGCGCTGCTCGAGGCGCGCCGGTGGGAGCAGGCCGAGGAGCCGCTGCGGCGTTCCGCGCGGCTGTTCGAGCAGGCGGGCGAGCCCGGCCGGGCCGCCGCGGTGCACGCGCGCGCCGCCTGGTGTGTCTTCCAGCGGCAGGCCGACGCGGGCGAGGTCTCCTGGGACGAGCTCGACGCGATCCTCGCGTCCGCGGACGCGCTGCTGGCCGCGGACGCCATCACGGGCGAGGACTACTGCGTCGTCAAGCACTGCCGGGCCTCGGCCGCGTGGCGGCTGCTCGGCGTCTTCCCGGACGACGACGAGGACGGCGACGAGCCGTCGAACCCGGCGGAGGCGGACGCGGCGGAGACCGCCGGGCGGCCCGAGGCGCCGGAGCCCGACGAGCGCTCCCTGCGCCGCTTCGAGCAGGAGGTGGCCGAGCTCGCCCGCGCGGCGGCGGAGCACGACCTGCCGCAGCGCATGGCCACCGCCCTTTCCATGACCGCGGCGGCCGCGGAGGCCGAGGGCCGGCTCGAGGAAGCGTTGAAGTTCACCCTCGACGCGGTCGCGCTGGTCGAGCGGGCCGAGCGGACCTGGGCGCTGCCGCAGCTCTACGCCCGGCAGGGGCACCTGCTCAACCGGCTGCGCCGGCTCGACGAGGCCGCCACCAGCCTGCACCGGGCGGTGACCCTGGCGGCCGAGTGGCCCGATCCCGACTTCAACGACGCGAGCGCGCTGATGGAGCTGGCCTGGAACCGGCTCGAGGCCGACGACGCGGCCACCGCGGCGGGCCACCTGACCGTCGCGGCCACCCGGTTCGACCGCGCCCGCCGCCCCCGCTCGGCCGTGATGGCGCGGTGCATGCTCGGCCAGGCGCTGACCCGGCTCAAGCGGCTCCCGGACGCGATCGCGGTGTACGAGTCCATCCTCGACGACGAGGCCGAGACGCTGCTCGAGCCGGGCGAGCGGGCCCAGCTGCGGCTCGACCTCGGCCGGGCGCTGCGCCGCAGCGGCGAGTTCCGGCAGGCGGCCGAGGTCTTCCTGTGGCTCGCCGACTTCCTCGAGGACTGGCCCGAGCAGTCGGTGCGCACCATGGTCGTATGCGAACTCGCCTCGGCCCTGTTCGGCTCCGAGGTGCTCGACCAGGCCGAGGCCACCATGGCCAAGGCCTGGGAGCTGCACGCCCTGGCGCCGCACCCGGGCGCCGTGTGCGCGATGCTCCGGACCGCGGCGGGCAGCGCGATGGACGCCGAGGACGCGGCGGCGGCGCTGGCCCACCTGGACCGGGCCGACGCGGTGGTCGCGGCCGCCGAGGAGTCGCCCGGAGAGTTCCTGCGCTGGCCCGAACTCGGGCAGACCGCCGACCTGCGCACCCAGATCCTGAGCGCGGTCGAGCGCTACGACGAGGCACTGGCCGCGACCGAGGCGGCCGCGCAGTCCTGGGAGCGCGGCGGCTCGCGCACCGTGGACGCCTGGGCCGAGTCGATCCGCATCGCCGCGGTGATCGAGGGCTACCGGCTCGGCCGCCGCGCCGAGGCCCTGGCCCGCCTCACCCCGGCCGTCGAACGCGCCCGGCTGGCCGGCCGCAGCCACGCGGTCGAGATCCTGACCGAGCTGGCGAACAGCCTGCGCGAGGGCTGAGGTCACCGTCACCGCGCGAGAGTGGTCCAGGTCGCGACAAGCCCGGTGCCGAGGGTGAGGGTGGCCGCGAAGGCGGCGGCCGCCCTCGTGACCGCCTGCGGGTACGTGGCTCGATCACGCCGGGCGAGGTACCCGGCCGTCGCCGCGGCGGCCAGCGACGTGACGAGCGTCAACGTCGCCTCGAACAGAACCGTGATGACGTGGCTGGTCATGAGAATCCTCCTGCTGGTGACCGCGATATCGGATGGCGACGGCGAATATCGTCGAAGCGATGTCCGGCGTGGTTCAGCTGAACGAAAATGAACGAAGCCGGACGACGCCGCCACGGAGGGGGCCCGTGAACGAGGAAGCCGCTGCCGAACTGCGCGCTGAGCTCAGGCGCGGTCTCGCCCGCAAGGACATGGGCGTCGAGCAACTCAGAGTACGAACCCGGCTGAGCCGGACCACCGTCTCTCAAGCCTTGAACCGCACGGACGTCGTCGCCTCGGCCCAGACCACGGCGCGCCTGGCGAAGGCCTTGGGACTGGACGAGCAGCGGATGCTCGCGCTGCGTGAGGCCGCCCTGCGGGACGAACCTCGGACATCCGACGGCGTGGGTCGGCCGATTTCCGGCTACGACCCGCTCGACCTGGAAGTGCACGCGGCCGGGCTGGTTCGGGACGCGGCCAGGGCGTTACCCGGCTACGTGGGCCGTCCGCATGACGAGGTGGCGCGGGATCTGGTGCGCGAAGCGACGATCGGGCGCAGCGGGATGGCCGTCCTGGTCGGATGGTCCTCAACGGGCAAGACCCGCGCCTGGTGGGAAGCGGTCAAACCGCTGTCCGCACAGGGATGGCGGTTATGGCACCCGTATGAGCCCACGCACGCGCAAGCGTTGTTGGCCGGCATCGACCGTGTGCGGCCGCGCACGGTGGTCTGGCTCAACGACGCACAGCGGTACCTCGATGCCGGCGAGGAGGTGGCAGCCGCGTTGCACCGGTTGCTCTCCGATGCCGCGCGCGCACCGGTGTTGGTGCTCGCGAGCCTCTGGCCGGACGACAGCAGGAGATATGCCGAGCGTCCACCGCGCGGCCAGGCCGACCGCTTCGCCAGGACGCGGGAACTTCTGGCCGGCCGCACCATCGACGTGCCGATGGAGTTCCTCGGCACCGAACTGCGCGAAGGCGCCGCGCTGGCCGCCGCGGGCGATCGGTTGTGGGCCGAGGTCCTCCAGCTCACACACCACGGCCGGGTCGCCCAGCAGCTGGCCGGCGGTCCGGACCTGATACGGCGTTACGGGGAGCTCTCCGCGCCGGCCAAGGCCCTGGTCCGGGTCGCGATGGACGCGAGCCGCTTCGGCGCCGACCCCCGACTCGAGCTGACCTTCCTGGCTCAGGCCGCGCAGGACTATCTGCATGACGACGACCTGCACGCCTTGGAGGACGAGGCCTGGCTCGATCGGGCGCTGGCGGAACTGGCGCACCCCGTGCACGGCGACCTGGTGCCGCTGCGGCACGTACCGGCCCGCCTCCGACGAAGCCGTTCCGAGTACCGCCTGGCGGACTATCTGGAGGAGCACGGGCGCCGTGAACGGGCTCTGATCTGCCCGCCCTCGTCCTTCTGGCGCGCCGCCGCCGCTTTGTTGAGCGACCCGGGCGATCTCGCGAATCTCGGGAGCGCCGCCGAGGTTCGCCACCGTCTGTCCTGGGCCGCGACCTTGTACGAACGCTCCGCGCACGGCGGGAACATGTTCGCGCTCGGCCGACTCGCCGTGATCAGGGACCTCGGTGGCGATCACGGCGACGCCGCCGCGATGGCCGAACGCGCGGCGGAGAACGGCCATGTCAGTGCCCTCACCGTGCTGATCGGACGACGCACCACGACCGGCGAGCTTCGAGAAGCGGTCCGGCTGGCCCAGGCCGCGGCCAAGGCCGGCGATCCGACCTGGTTCGTCGACGCGACGGAGGCGTATGAGCAGGCCGGAGACCCTGAACAAGCCGAACTGACGGCTCGCCTCGGCGCCGACGCCGGTGACGAGGGATCCGCGTTCCAGGACCTGGCCGAGTTGCGTGAGCGCAGCGGCGACGAGGAGTCGGCCGCACGGATGCGCCGAGCGGCGGCGGACGCCGGAAATCCTTCGGCTCTGTGCCACATCGCGCGCATGCACGAATCGGTCGGCGAGATCGAGGCGGCCGACGTGATGTTTCGGCGTGCCCTCGAGGCCGGCAGCGACGAGGCCCTTTACGGGTACCCCGTGATCCTGGCGGCCCGAGGAGACTTCGAGGAGGCCGAGCACCTCGCCGAACGCGCCGCGCAAGCCGGCAATCCGACGGTTCTGCGACACCTCGCACGCATGCGCGCCGAGGCCGGCGACGAGCAGGCCGCACGGCGCCTGGACGAGAGCGCGGAGCAACGGTACCCCTCGTTCGACGATCGGTTCCTCCTGCTGTGCTGGTCGCGGCCGGACAGCGGACGGGTCCGTGTCGCCGAGGACGGAGACATCGACGTCCTGGGGCAGATCATCTCCGAGGATTTCCCGCGGCCCGGCGCACAGGCCAGGGTGGCGATTCCGGGACTGGCCGCCGAAATCGGATCCCCCGGCGCCTTCCTTCTGCTCGGGGTGCTCGCCGAGCTCGCCGGAGACGACGGTACGGCTGAAGACTTGTACCGACGCGCCATCGAGTCCGGAAACAGACTGGCGGCCGGGCGGCTCGCGGTGATGAGAGAGCGGGCAGGCAGGCATGGGGAAGCCGAGGTGACGGCCGTTTTTTCGCACCCAGGACGAGCTGGCACTCGTGCGCCTGTCCCGGATCCGCGAAGCGGCCGGGGATCTCGAGGGAGCGGAGCGGCTGGCCTTGTCCGCCTTCGCGAGCGGTCAGGACTTCGGCCGCCTCCACGAACTCGTCATGCTGCGCGAGAAGGCCGGGGAGCACGAGGCGGCGGAGCGCCTGGCGGTCCGGGCGGGCGGAAGGTATCGCGCCCTCGCCCTGATCGAACTGGCCACGATGTGGGAGGCGGCCGGCCACCGCGCAGGGGCCGAACGCCTGATCGTGCAGGCTCTCGACGCGGGCTCCACGCTGGCGCTGGGCAGTCTCGCCGAACTGCGCCCGGGCGAGGCACTGTGGCCGTTCGGGCTCGAACCGGACGGCTCGCCCTCGCCCGGCCCCGCCTGAACGGGCTCGAGCCGGGCTAAAGCCCCGTCTCGGCCAGGAAGTAGGTGCCCGCGCCGGTGAGCGTGACGTGCATGTCGCGCGCGCCGAGGAAGCAGGACTGGCCGCGGGTGAGCAGCAGCCGGGCGGCCGGCTCGGTGCCGCAGCCGACCGAGGCTTCGCCCTCGACGCACAGCAGCACCCGCGGGCCGCCGTCGCCGGGCACCACGAGCACGGCGCCGTCGGCCAGGGTCAGCCGGCTCAGCCGGAACTCGGGCACGTCGGTGTCGAAGACCTCGACGCCCGCGGCGGCCTGACGGGGCGTGAGAACCGGGACCTCGACCTCGGGGTCGAGCACCCGGAGCAGTTCGGGGACATCGATGTGCTTGGGCGTCAGACCCGCGCGGATGACGTTGTCCGAGTTGGCCAGCAGCTCGATCCCGACGCCGCGGATGTAGGCGTGCACGCCGCCCGCGCCCATGAACAGCGCCTGACCCGGCTCGAGCACCAGGTGGTTGAGCAGCAGCGAGCCGACCAGTCCGATGTCGCCGGGGTGGTCGGCGTTCATCCGCACCACCGCGTCGTACGCGGCCGCGTACGGGCCGCCCTGCGCACGGTGCGCCGCCGCGGCATCGACCACGCCCGCCACCAGCCCGGCGCGTCCGGCCTCTGGCCACTCCAGCAGCGTGGCCAGGGCGCGCCCGACCGTCTTGGCCGAGGGGTCCTCGCGCAGCAGGGCGGTGAGGTCCTTGAGCTCCGGCACGCCGAGGCCGTCGATCACCTCGGCCGCCTGCGCCGCGGGCCGCAGCCCGGCCAGCACCTCGAAGGGCTCGAGCGCGCACAGGATCTCCGGCTTGGGCCAGTTGTCCACGTACACCCGCTCGCGGGCGTCGAGCGGCACGCCGGCCGCGTTCTCCCTGGCATAGCCCTGCTCCGCCTGCTCCCGGTTCGGGTGCAGCTGGACCGAGAGCGCCTTCTGCGCGGCCAGCACCTTCAGCAGGAACGGCAGCCGGCCGCCGAAGCGCGCGTTGACCTCCGCGCCGAGTTCCTGGGCGGGCGCGGCGTCGATCGCGGTCTGCAGCGTCGCGGCGCGGCCGGCCCGGGTAAGTACCGAGGGGGCGTTGGGGTGGGCACCCATCCACAGTTCGGCCTGCGGCCCGGGCGTGGGCGACGGCTCGCCGAGCAGGTCGGCTATGGCCGTGTGCGAGCCCCAGGCGTAGGGCTGGACGGTGTTGCCCAACAGATCCACGGCGGGGGGCCTCCTCGTGACTGGCGCGTCTCAATCATCGGACACCAACGATGTGCACGTTGCACGGTCACTCTAACGTCCGAATCTGAGCGGACGCTGCACCCTCCGCCGGAGTTTCAGCGCACCAGCGGATCGATGGCGACGAGGACGAACAACAGGGCGAGGTAGGTGTTGGAGAAGTGGAACATGCGCATCGGCTTGAGCGCTACGCCCTCCACCCCCCGGCGCGCGGCGCCGTGCAACCGGTGCGCCTCGATCAGGAACGCCGCGCCCAGCACGGCCGCGCCGATCGGGTAGAGCAAGCCGGTGTGCGCCACCGGCCACAGCAGCAGCGAGCAGGCCACCGTCGCCCAGGTGTAGAGCATCATCTGCCACGCCACGTGCCGCTCCGGGGCCACGCACGGGAGCATCGGCACGTTCGCCGCGGCGTAGTCCTCGCGGTAACGCATCGCCAGCGCCCAGAAGTGCGGCGGCGTCCACAGGAACACCACCAGGAACAGCACCAGCGGCGACCAGGCCAGGTGGTCGGTGACCGAGGTCCAGCCGATCACGGTGGGGAAGCAGCCGGCCGCCCCGCCCCAGACGATGTTCTGCGAGGTGCGCCGCTTGAGGATCATCGAGTAGACGACCACGTAGAACACGTTCGCGGCCAGCGCCAGCAGCGAGGAGAGCCAGTTGACGGCGAATCCCAGCCAGAGCGTGGAGAGCACGCCGAGCGCGAGGCCGAAGACCACCGCGGCCCGCGGGGTGACGGTGTGCGTGGCCAGCGGCCGGCGGCGGGTGCGGCGCATCTCGGTGTCGATGTCGCGGTCCACCCAGCAGTTGAGCGCGTTCGCGCTGCCCGCGGACAGATAGCCGCCGATGGTCACCGCGACCACCGTCCACAGGTTCGGCACGCCGCCCTTGGCCAGGAACATCACCGGAATGGTGGTGATGATCAGCAGCTCGATGATGCGCGGCTTGGTCAGCGCGACATAAGCCCTGACGGTGTCGGCCGGGGACCCGTGGACGCGCATGCCGGCCCCGGTGCTCTCCGGCGTCGCCGTGCCCGTGACCGGTGCCGCCGGAAGGGATTCCACCGCAGTCACCCGCGCACACCCCTGATCTCGTTCTCGTCGCCTGCCCAGTGAAGACAGACAGACTCTAGACCCCGCGTCGCGCGGGCCCGCGCCCGGGTCGGGTGAAACGCCGGGAACCGCACCGATACGACACCGCGCGGACCCCCTGCGCGACCCTCGCCGAGCCCCGTTCCAGGGCCGGTTCCCGAACAGAGCACAGCGCATGATTGATAGCTCTGAGCGGGGTAGGGTGGTGCTCGACTAACAGATTTCACAGCCTCCGCCGCGCGGGGAGGGCCCGGGCAACACGGCCCGGTGGGCAGCGTCGCCTCCGACCCCGAGACGACGGCTCCGTACCCTAGAGAGGACGCGCGCGTTGAGCACGCCGACGTCATTTGAGTGGACCGCGCTGGACCGCCGAACCGTGGACACCGTCCGGGTACTGGCGATGGACGCCGTGCAGAAGGTCGGCAACGGGCACCCCGGTACCGCGATGTCGCTGGCCCCGGCCGCGACCCTGCTCTTCCAGAAGCACCTGAAGCACGACCCGGCCGATGCGAAGTGGGCCGGCCGCGACCGTTTCGTGCTCTCCCCCGGACACTCCAGCCTCACGCTCTACATCCAGCTCTACCTCTCCGGCTACGGCCTGGAGCTGTCGGACCTGCAGGCCTTCCGCACCTGGGGCTCGCTCACGCCCGGCCACCCGGAGCACGGCCACACCACCGGTGTGGAGACCACCACCGGACCGCTCGGCCAGGGCCTGGCCAACGCGGTCGGCATGGCCATGGCGGCCCGCTACGAGCGCGGCCTGTTCGACCCGGAGGCCGCCCCCGGCGAGTCCCCGTTCGACCACCACATCTACTGCCTCGCCTCCGACGGAGACCTGGAGGAGGGCGTCACCTCCGAGGCGTCCTCGATCGCCGGCGTGCAGAAGCTCGGCAACCTGGTCGTCATCTACGACGACAACCACATCTCGATCGAGGGCGACACCAAGGTCGCCTTCACCGAGGACGTGCTCAAGCGCTACGAGGCCTACGGCTGGCACACCCAGTCGGTGGAGTTCACCACCGCCGACGGCGACGGCTACGCCGAGGACGTCGAGGCGCTGCACCGCGCGGTCCTGGCCGCCGAGGCCGAGACCGGCCGGCCCTCGATCATCCGGCTGCGCACGATCATCGGCTGGCCCGCGCCGACCCTGCAGAACACCGGCAAGGCGCACGGCTCCGCGCTCGGCGAGGCCGAGGTGGCCGCCACCAAGAAGATCCTGGGCTTCGACCCGGAGCAGCACTTCGAGATCGCCGACGAGGTGCTCGCGCACGCCCGCGAGGTCGGCGCCCGCGGCAGCGCGGCGCACGAGTCCTGGAACGCCGGCTACGAGGCCTGGCGCGCGGCCAACCCGCAGCGCGCCGCGGACTTCGACCGGATCTCCCGGGGCGAGCTGCCGACCGGCTGGGACGCCAAGCTGCCCACGTTCGCCGCCGGCACCGAGGTCGCCACCCGCAAGGCCTCAGAGGCCGCGATCCAGGCCATCGCCGAGCAGCTGCCCGAGTTCTGGGGCGGCAGCGCGGACCTGGCCGAGTCCAACAACACCACCATCAAGGGCGGCCTGTCCTTCCTGCCCTACAACGAGGACGGCGGCGAGTTCGGCGGTTCCTCGCCGTACGGCCGGATCCTGCACTTCGGCATCCGCGAGCACGCCATGGGCTCGATCCTCAACGGCATCGTGCTGCACGGCAACACCCGCCCGTTCGGCGGCACCTTCCTGGTGTTCTCCGACTACATGCGCCCGGCGGTGCGCCTGGCCTCGCTCATGCACCTGCCGGTCACCTACGTCTGGACGCACGACTCGATCGGCCTCGGCGAGGACGGCCCGACCCACCAGCCGGTCGAGCACTACGCCGCGCTGCGGGCGATCCCGGGCTTCCAGTTCGTGCGCCCGGCCGACGCCAACGAGACCGTCGCGGCCTGGAAGGCCACCGTCGAGCAGGACGGCCCGGTGGGCCTGGCCCTGAGCCGGCAGAACCTGCCGGTGTTCGACCGGGACGCGCTCGGCACCCCGGTCTCGGTGAACGAGGGCGTCAAGCGCGGCGGCTACGTGCTGGCCGACGCCTCCGACGGCGCGCCGCAGGTCATCCTGATCGGCACCGGCTCCGAGGTGCAGCTGGCCGTCGCCGCCCGCGAGGCGCTCGAGGCCTCCGGCGTGCCGACCCGCGTGGTCTCGATGCCGTGCGTCGAATGGTTCGACGCGCAGGACGCGGGGTACCGGGAGTCGGTCCTGCCCGCCGCGGTGAAGGCGCGGGTTGCGGTCGAGGCGGGCGTGGCCCAGTCCTGGTACCGGTACACCGGCACCGACGGGCGGATCGTCTCGCTCGAGCACTTCGGCGCCTCCGCCGCCTTCAAGACGCTGTACACCGAGTTCGGCATCACCGCCGAGGCCGTCGAAGCCGCCGCGCGCGACTCGCTGGCCGCGGTCGCGGGCTGAAAATCCAAGGGGAGAGAAGGACGACCATGTACGAGAACCTCAAGAAGCTGTCGACGGACGGCGTCTCCATCTGGCTCGACGACCTGTCCCGGGACCGCATCCGCACCGGGAACCTGGCCGAGCTGATCCGGGACAAGCACGTCACCGGCGTCACCACCAACCCGACCATCTTCCAGAAGGCCATCTCCGGCTCCGACACCTACCAGGACCAGATCCGGGAACTGTCGGTCCGGCGCGTCTCGGTGGACGAGGCCATCCGGATGATCACCACCCGCGACGTACGCGACGCCGCGGACGTGCTGCGCCCGGTGTACGACCGGACCGGCGGCGTGGACGGCCGCGTCTCGATCGAGGTGGACCCGCGTCTGGCGCACCAGACCGAGGCCAGCATCGCCGAGGCCAAGCAGCTGGCGTGGCTGGTGGACCGCGACAACGTGCTGATCAAGATCCCGGCCACCAAGGCGGGCCTGCCGGCCATCACCGCGGTGCTGGCCGAGGGCATCAGCGTGAACGTCACGCTGATCTTCTCGCTCGAGCGCTACCGCGCGGTGATGGACGCGTTCGTCTCCGGCATCGAGCAGGCCAAGGCCAACGGGCACGACGTGTCCAAGATCCAGTCGGTGGCCTCGTTCTTCGTCTCGCGGGTGGACACCGAGATCGACAAGCGGCTCAGGGCGATCGGCTCGGACGAGGCCAAGGGCCTGCTGGGCAAGGCCGCGGTGGCCAACGCGCGACTGGCCTTCGAGGCGTTCGAGGAGGTCTTCTCCTCGGAGCGCTGGGCTCCGCTCAAGGCCGCCGGCGCCACCGCGCAGCGTCCGCTGTGGGCCTCGACCGGCGTGAAGGACCCGTCGTACAAGGACACCCTGTACGTCGACGACCTGATCGTGGCCGGCACCGTCAACACCATGCCGGAGGCCACGCTCGACGCCGAGGCCGACCACGGCTCCCCCAGCGGCGACGCGGTGCGCGGCACCTACGCGCAGGCCAAGCAGGTCATCGTGGACATCGAGGCCCTGGGCATCTCCTACGACGAGGTCGTGCAGGTGCTCGAGGACGAGGGCGTGGAGAAGTTCGAGGCCTCCTGGAACGAGCTGCTCACCGCGCTGAAGGCGGAGCTGGAGAAGGAGAGCGGCGCGTGAGCCGAAACGGGAAGAAGGACGCAGACGCCTTCGGTCCGTCCATCACGCACCGGCTGCTCGACGAGCTCGAGCACGGGAGCAACCTCTCCAACCCGCTGCGCGACGCGCAGGACCGGCGGCTGCCGCGGATCGCCGGGCCCTGCGGCCTGGTCATCTTCGGCGTCACCGGCGACCTGAGCCGCAAGAAGCTGATGCCGGCGATCTACGACCTGGCGAACCGGGGGCTGCTGCCCCCGGGCTTCGCCCTGGTCGGGTTCGCCCGGCGGGACTGGGCCGACCAGGACTTCGAGCAGGTGGTCTACGAGTCGGTCAAGGAGCACTCCCGGACCCCGTTCCGGGAGGAGGTGTGGAACCAGCTGTCCCAGGGCTTCCGCTTCGTCCCCGGCGAGTTCGGCGACCCGGAGGCGTTCGAGCAGCTCAAGTCGACGATCGACGAGCTCGACCGGCTGCGCGGGACCAACGGCAACCACGCCTTCTACCTGTCGGTACCGCCGAAGTTCTTCCCGAACGTGGTCAAGCAGCTCAAGGAGTCTGGTCTGTCCGACGGCGGCCCCGAGTCCTGGCGCCGGGTGGTCATCGAGAAGCCCTTCGGGCACGACCTGGCCAGCGCCAAGGAGCTCAACCGGGTGGTGGGCGAGGTCTTCTCGCCCAAGTCGGTCTTCCGGATCGACCACTACCTGGGCAAGGAGACGGTGCAGAACATCCTGGCGCTGCGTTTCGCCAACACGATGTTCGAGCCGATCTGGAACCGCAACTACGTCGACCACGTGCAGATCACCATGGCCGAGGACATCGGCATCGGTGGGCGCGCGGGGTACTACGACGGCATCGGCGCGGCCCGCGACGTCATCCAGAACCACCTGCTGCAGCTGCTCGCGCTGACCGCGATGGAGGAGCCCGGCTCCTTCGAGGCCGACTCGGTCTTCGCCGAGAAGGTCAAGGTGCTCTCGGCCGTGCAGCTGCCGGAGGACCTGGGCAAGCACAGCGTGCGCGGCCAGTACTCGGGCGGATGGCAGGGCGGCGAGAAGGTGCTCGGCTTCCTCGAGGAAGACGGCATCAACCCGAACTCCATCACCGACACCTACGCGGCGGTCAAGCTGGAGATCGACACCCGCCGCTGGGCCGGCGTGCCGTTCTACCTGCGCACCGGCAAGCGCCTCGGCCGGCGCGTGACGGAGATCGCGGTGGTCTTCCAGCGCGCTCCGCACCTGCCGTTCACCGACACCATGACCGAGGAGCTGGGCCAGAACGCGCTGGTCATCCGGGTACAGCCGGACGAGGGCGTGACGGTGCGGTTCGGCTCCAAGGTGCCGGGCACCTCGATGGAGGTGCGCGACGTGTCGATGGACTTCCAGTACGGCGAGGCGTTCACCGAGTCCTCCCCCGAGGCCTATGAGCGGCTCATCCTGGACGTCCTGCTCGGCGACCCGCCGCTGTTCCCGCGCAACGAGGAGGTCGAGCTCGGCTGGGAGATCCTCGACCCGATCGAGCAGTACTGGGCTTCCAACGGCAAGCCGGCCCAGTACGGCGCGGGCACCTGGGGACCGGCGGAGGCGGACGAGATGCTCGCCCTCGACGGACGTGTTTGGAGAAGGCCGTGATCATCGATCTGACCGATACGACCTCAGGCAAGATCGCCTCGACCCTGGTCGCGGCCCGGCACCGCAGCGGCACCCCGACCACCGGCGCCGTGCTCACCCTGGTCGTCTCGACCGAGGAGCGGCACCACTACGACGCGATGAAGGCGGCCGGACGCGCCGCCCGGGAGCACCCGGCCCGCATCATCATCGTGATCGGCCGCCCGGACACCGCGCGCACCCGGCTGGACGCCGAGGTGCGGGTGGGCGACGAGAACGGCCCGGGCGAGGTCATCGTGCTGCGCCTGTACGGCGAGCTGTCCGCGCACGCCGACTCGGTGGTGGTCCCGCTGCTGCTGCCGGACGTGCCGGTGGTGACCTGGTGGCCGGACGAGGGTCCGGACGCCCCGTCGAAGGACCCGCTCGGCGCCCTGGCGCAGCGGCGGATCACCGACGCGGCCGAGTACTACAAGCCGATGACCAAGCTCACCGCGCGGGCGGACGCGTACCAGTCCGGGGACACCGACCTGGCCTGGACCCGGCTGACCCCGTGGCGCTCCATGCTGGCCGCGGCGCTGGACCAGTTCCCGCGCCCGGTGAGCGCGGTGGCGGTCTCCGGCGAGGAGGGCAACCCCTCGGTGCGGGTGCTCGCGGTCTGGCTGCGCCAGCGCCTCGGCGTCCCGGTCACCCGGACCGCGGACGAGGGTCCCGGCATCACCTCGGTGGAGCTGATGACCCCGGACGGCCCGATCCGCCTGGACCGCCCGGACGGCGAACTGGCCACGCTCGCCATCCCCGGCCAGCCGGACCGCCCGGTGGCGCTCAAGCGCCGCGAGACGGCCGAGCTGATCGCGGAGGAGCTGCGCCGGCTGGACCAGGACGACGTCTACGCGCGGATGCTGGCCGAGGTCGCCGAGCCGTTCACCCAGCCGCTGCAGGTGGCCGGGCCGACGGTGGAGGCGGCCAGGAAGGCGGCCAAGGAGGCGCAGAAGCTGGGCGAGCCCGCCCCGGTGGTGGTCTCCGAGCAGGCCGAGGCCGAGGCCGGGGAGCTCGCCGAGCCGGCCGCCGCCGCGGACGAGGCCGCCCCGGCGAAGCCCGCGGCCAAGGCGCCGAAGGGGGAGTCGGCTTGACTGCCCCGGACGGTGGCCGCGGAGCCGGAACCCGCCGCATCCTCGTCCACCCGGACGGGCCGGTCCTGGCTCAGGCCGCGGCGGCGCGGCTGGTGACCAAGCTGGTCGACGTGCTCGCCGAGCGGGACGAGGCACACCTCGTGCTGACCGGCGGCACGATCGGCATCGGCATGCTGGCCGCGCTCGGCGGGCTGCCGCTGCGCGAGGCGGTGGACTGGAGCCGGGTGCACCTGTGGTGGGGCGACGAGCGCTTCCTGCCCACCGGCGACCCGGACCGCAACGACACCCAGGCCGTCGACGCGCTGCTGCGGCTGCTGCCGCTCGAGCCTGGCCGGGTGCACACGATGCCCGCCACCGACGGCCCGGACGGCGAGGACGCCGAGGCGGCGGCCGCGCGGTACGCCGGAGAGCTCGCCCGGTTCGCCCCGGCGGGCGCGGACGCCCCGGCGTTCGACGTGCTGCTGCTCGGCATGGGTCCGGACGGCCACATCGCCTCGCTCTTCCCGGAGCACCCGGGCACGCGCGAGACGGGCCCGTCGGCGATCGCGGTGCACAACTCCCCCAAGCCGCCGCCGAACCGGATCTCGCTGACCTTCCGGGTGATCCAGCAGGCGCGCGAGGTGTGGGTGATCGCGTCCGGCGCGGAGAAGGCCAAGCCCGCGGCCCTGGCCCTGTCCGGCACCGTCGACCAGACGGTGATCCCGGCGACCGGCGCCCACGGCACCGAGGCCACGCTCTGGCTGCTCGACCGGGCCGGCGCGGCGGAGCTCGGCTGAGCCGGTCCCCCGCGTCGCCCCCGAGACGAGCAATCCCCCGTCGCGCCACCCGGCGCACGGGGGATTTCCCGCGTGCGCCCTAGACGGCAAAGTTTGCCAAGTGTACATTTTTCGGTATGGCAGAGACAGTGACACTCACCGACGCACGCACCCGCCTCGGAAACCTCGTCGCCAAGTCGCACCACGGCGGCGAGATCATCACCATCACCCAGCACGGCACCCCCGTCGCCGCGATCGTGCCCTACGAGGTACTCGAGTACTTCCGCCGCAGGGAGGACGAGGCCGACGTCGCCCTGGCCGAGCAGATACTGGCCGAGGACGACAAGACCGTTCCGCACGACGAGGTGGCCAAGCTGCTGGGTGAGGTCTAGGTGCCGCGTCACAAAGATCGGGAATCCGACGAGGAACAGCGCAAGACGTACTGGATCGACTGGAAGCCGGCCGCGATCGACGCCGCGACCATGCTGCATCAGGAGGACAAGCTCGGCGCGCAGCTCGTCCTCGCCGCCGTGTACGAGCTCGGCGACAACCCGCGCCCCGGCAACAGCGCCAACCTGGGCCGAGGCGGGCTGCGCAGGCTTCTGCTCGGCTACTACCGGGTGCTCTACAAGGTCTCGGACAAGAACAGCACCGTGACGGTCATCATGGTGGCCAAGGCGCCGCACCCGCAGTGATCACCCGGCCCGTCGGCGAACTGACGACGCGTCGGCGACGGGGCCGTGCGCACGTTCGGGTGACGCGGCGCCGCCCCGGGCCAGGACTCAGGCCGCTGCGAGCGGCTTGGGCTCCCACTCGAGCCAGGCGCCGTGCATCCCGGCCGCGCCGAGCCGGTAGAGCCGCTCGCGCCCGCCGAGGTAGACGACCGCGCCGAGCACCTCGTGCACGTCGTGGCCCGGCTCCACGGCCGGATCGGGGGCGCCGCTGAACAGGCCGAGCCCGATCCGGAAGTTCTCCTTGACCACGAACACCAGGTCGCGGCGCGAGCCGAGCTCGCGGATCAGCGTGACCAGCTCCGCCCGTCCCTCCGGGGACCAGTGCGGCAGGCTGTTGGAGACGAACACGCACGGCACCGCGTTGTCCGCCACCGATTCCACCGCGTCGCCGAGGATGCGCAGCGCATCGCCCTTGCGCAGCCGCACCGGCCGCCGGGCCGCGTGCTCGAGCGCCGCGTCCAGCCGTTCCCTGCGCTCGAGGTGCTCGGGCCACAGCAGTGCCCGCAGCCAGGCGCGCGCCTGCGGATCGTCCGGGTTGAGCGGGTTGAGGTCGAGACCGACCCGCGAGGAGACCCGCAGTTCCTTGGCCACGAACGGCGCGAGCTGCTCCGGCCGGCACGCACCGCGCATCTCGCAGTGCAGCGGCGGGACGCCGTCGGCCTCGGCCGCGCCGCCCGGCACCACCGTGCCGTCGGCGAACTCGTAGCGGTAGTCGTACCGGTCCGCGTGCAGCAGCAGCCCCGCGCTCGGCCCGATCTCGATCAGTCCGAGCGGACGGCGGGTGGCCGCGCGCACCCAGCCGAAGGCCGGGAACAGCTGCGCGCTGCGCCGTACCTCATTGGTCTGCGTCTCGCCGGTGGCCAGCAGCGGGTCGATCTCGGCGCGATGGGCCGTGACGAACCGCGCGAAGGTCTCGGTCAGCGCCTCGTCGGGCACGCGCGTGCCGCCGAGCGAGGGGTAGTACGCGGCGAGCGGATCCTCGGGGTGGTCGAACAGCACCCGCTGCACCGAGGCGAAAAGCAGGTTGGGGATGCGCTGGCGCACCGGAGCCTGGGCGAGCACGTCGGTGAAGGCACCACCGGCGGCGACGTCGTCGGAGACGTACTGGGACAGGACGGTGTAGAGCGGGGAGCTCTCGCGCACCTCGCGGTCAACGAAGATCTCGAACCTGCGCGACGTCACGTCCCAATCCGTCATGGGCTGATCCTATCCGGCGGCGCCGCGCCGCCGGCCCGAGCTCGCATCCGTGAGCGGCCCGTATCGCCCGCATTGCCCGTGCGCGCGCCCTGAAACCTTCGCGACGGCAGCACGAATACCGCCCGCGCGAGCGCACGGGCGGTACGGGAGGGGTGAATCAGGGCCGGATCAGACCTCGCCGCGCAGCTTGGCCAGCGCCTCGGCCAGAATGGCCTCGCCGTCCTCGTTGCTGCGGCGCTCGCGCACGTAGGCCAGGTGCGTCTTGTAGGGCTCGGTGCGCGGCGGCGCCGGCGGGTTGTCGCGGTCCGGGCCTGCCGGGAAACCGCAGCGCGGGCAGTCCCAGTTCTCCGGGATCGCCGCATCGCTGGCGAAGCTCGGCCGGGTCTCGTGCCCGTTGCAGCAGTAGAAGGTGATCCAGACGCGCGGCGCGGTGTCGCCCCGCTCGGCCTCGCCCATCGGGCCCGCGCCGACCCGGCTGCCGCGAATCGCGTTGCCACTAGCCACTTTTATCCGTCTCCCTGCCGCTTGCGCACCACATGGTCCCACCGCGCCCGTACAAGGCGCGATGCACCAGTGTACGAGCGATAGGTCAGACGCGGGTGCGCATCCCCCCGGTTCCCCCCGTCGCCGGTATCAGACAAAACGAACATCTGCCTACTTGTAGGCGATTCCGATGCCGACGATGCAGGCCAGCCAGATGATCGAAAGCACGATCGTGATGCGGTCGAGGTTCTTCTCCACCACCGAGGATCCGCCGTGCTGGGAGGTGAAGCCGCCGCCGAACATGTCCGAAAGGCCGCCGCCCTTGCCCTTGTGCAGCAGGATGAACAGGATCAGCAGCAGGCTGGTGAGACCCAGGACGATCTCAAGACCGAGGACCACGGGGTTCTTCTCTCTCGACATGCATGACTGCGGACGGTGACGCTCACGAGCGCGTAGCCCAGAAGGGCGGCCCGCACCCAGTGAGCGCGGACCGCCCCAGCCTACCGGGCCGGACGGCTCGCGACCAGTGGCGGTCGGGAGCCGGGCCGCGGCGGGCCGGGAAGCGGTCCGGGGGGACTCAGACGGACTTGGCCTGCTCGCGGAAGCGGACGATGCGCACGAAGTCCTCCGGGTCCAGCGAGGCACCGCCGATCAGCGCGCCGTCGATGTCCTTCTCCGCCATGATCCCGGCGGCGTTCGAGCCCTTGACCGAACCGCCGTACAGGATGCGGGTGGCCTCGGCGGTCTCGCCGTCGTAGAGCTCGCCGAGCAGCTCGCGGATGGCGCCGATGACCTCCTGCGCGTCGGCCGGGGTGGCCACCTCGCCGGTGCCGATCGCCCAGACCGGCTCGTAGGCCAGCACGCTCGCGCGCACCTCGGCCGCGGTCAGGCCGGCCAGCGAGCCGCGCACCTGGTCCAGCACGTACGCGACGTGCCGGCCCTCCTTGCGGATCTCCAGGGCCTCGCCGATGCACACGATCGGCGCGATGCCGCGCTTGAGCGCCGCCTTGGCCTTCGCCGCCACCAGCGCGTCGTCCTCGCCGTGGTACTGGCGCCGCTCGGAGTGCCCCACCGCGACGAACGCGCACTTGAGCGTGCTGAGCATGGCCGCGGACACCTCGCCGGTGTACGCGCCCGACTCGTGCACCGAGACGTCCTGCGCGCCGAACTTGACCGCCAGCTTCTCGCCGTCGATCAGGGTCTGGACCGAGCGCAGGTCGGTGAACGGCACGAGCACCGCCACCTCGACCGCGGCGAAGTCCTTCTCGTTCAGGCCGTAGGCGATCTTCTGGACGTGGGCGATGGCCTCGAGGTGGTTGAGGTTCATCTTCCAGTTGCCCGCCATCAACGGGGTGCGCGAACTAGACATGTGCTTTCAGCCTTCCAGAACGGTGATACCGGGCAGAGCCTTGCCCTCGAGGTACTCGAGCGACGCGCCGCCGCCGGTGGAGATGTGGCCGAACGCGTTCTCGTCGAAGCCGAGCGCGCGCACCGCCGCGGCCGAGTCGCCGCCGCCGACCACGGTGAAGCCGGGCGAGTCGAGCAGGCCCTGGGCCACGGCCCGGGTGCCGGCCGCGTACGGCTCCATCTCGAACACGCCCATCGGGCCGTTCCAGAAGACGGTGCGCGCGTCGGCCAGCTTGGCCGCGAACAGCTTGCCGGACTCCGGGCCGATGTCCAGGCCGAGCCGGTCGGCCGGGATCGCGTCGGCCGCGACCACGTCGTGCTCGGCGTCCGCGGCGAACGCGGTGGCCGCGACGATGTCCACCGGCAGCACGATCTCGACGCCGCTGTCCTTGGCCCGCTCCAGGTAGCCCACGACCGTCTCGAGCTGGTCCGCCTCGAGCAGGGACTTGCCGACCTCGTGGCCCTGGGCCTTGAGGAAGGTGAAGACCATGCCGCCGCCGATCAGGATCCGGTCGGCCTTGTCGAGCAGGTTGTCGATGACCCCGAGCTTGTCCGAGACCTTGGAGCCGCCGAGCACGACCACGTACGGGCGCTCCACCTCCTCGGTCAGCTTCTTGAGCACGCCGAGCTCGGTGGAGATCAGGTAGCCGGCCGCGTTCGGCAGGTCCTCGGCCACGTCGTAGACCGAGGCGTGCCGGCGGTGCACCGCGCCGAAGCCGTCCGAGACGAACAGGTCGGCGAAGGCCGCGAGCTGGTCCGCGAACCGGCCGCGCTCCACCGCGTCCTTGCTGGTCTCGGCCGGGTTGAACCGGACGTTCTCGAGCAGCGCGATCTCGCCCTCGCCGAGCGCGGCGACGGTGGCCTTGGCCGAGTCCCCGATGGTGTCGGTGGCGAAGGCGACCGGCTTGCCGAGCAGCTCGCCGAGCCGCGCGGCGACCGGGGCGAGCGAGTACTTGGCGTCGGCCTCGGGGTCCACGCCCTTGGGCCGGCCGAGGTGGGCGGTCACGATGACCTTGGCGCCGCGCTCGAGCAGGGCCTTGAGCGTGGGCACCGAGGCGCGGATGCGTCCGTCGTCGGTGATGCGGGTGCCGTCGAGCGGCACGTTGAGGTCGGCGCGCACGAGCACGCGCTTGCCGGCGACGTCGAGGTCGTCAATGGTCTTCATTCATGCCTTCTTCAGGGGTCTGCCGGATGAAGAGTGCTGAACCAGACGCAGGCCCGCACGACGCGGTACGTCGTACGGGCCTGTGGTGCTGCATCAGCGGGCGCTGCTTCAGAGCGAGGCGCCGACGAGCGTGATGAGGTCGATGAGGCGGTTGGAGTAGCCCCACTCGTTGTCGTACCAGCCGACGACCTTGACCTGGTCGCCCTGGGCGATGGTCAGGGTGGAGTCGAAGATGCAGGAGGACGGGTCGGTGACGATGTCCGAAGAGACGATCTCGTCCTCGTTGTACTTCAGGAAGCCCTTGAGCGGGCCCTCGGCCGCGGCCTTCTTGAACGCGGCGTTGACCTCGTCCTTGGTGACCTCGCGGGAGAGGCTCACGGTCAGGTCGGTGATCGAGCCGGTGGGCACCGGCACGCGCAGCGCGAAGCCGTCCAGCTTGCCCTTGACCTCCGGGATGACCAGCGAGATGGCCTTGGCGGCACCGGTGGAGGCCGGGATCACCGAGAGGTTCGCGGCCCGGGCGCGGCGCAGGTCGATGGTGCCCTTGCGGGTCAGCGCGATCTGGTCCTGCAGCTGCTGCTCGGTGGTGTAGGCGTGGACCGTGGTCATCAGGCCCTTTTCGATGCCGAACTCGTCCAGCAGCACCTTGACCAGCGGGGCCAGGCAGTTGGTGGTGCAGGAGGCGTTGGACAGCACGTGCTGGGTGGCCGCGTCGTACTCGCCCTCGTTGACGCCCATCACGATGGTCTTGGCGTCACCGGTGGCCGGGGCCGAGATGATGACCTTCTTGGCGCCCGCCTCGAGGTGCTTGGCGGCGTCGTCGGCGTTGGTGAAGAGGCCGGTGGACTCGACGACGACGTCGACCGCCAGCTCCTTCCACGGCAGGGCGGCCGGGTCGCGCTCGGCGATGACCTTGATGGCCTTGCCGTTGATGACCAGCGAGTCTTCCGTGGCCTCGACGGAGCCCGGGAAGCGGCCGAGCACCGAGTCGTACTTCAGGAAGTGGGCCAGGATCTTCGGGCTGGCGAGGTCGTTGATGCCGACGATCTCGATGTCGGCGCCCGAGGCCACGGTGGCCCGGAAGAAGTTGCGGCCGATCCGGCCGAAGCCGTTGATGCCAACGCGGACAGTCACGAAGGTCTCCTCGCTCAAGCACCACCCCGCTGGCGGCGTCACCGCCTGGTGGTGCGGGTGAATCCAACTCCAGGATGCTCTCTCAACCTACAGGTCCCCCGTGGCGCGGGGCCAACCGGCCCGGTATGTGGAACTACCCGTCGGTAGCCGTGCGGCGGTGCGTGACGGCCGCCGAGACCATACGAGGTTTGGTATCCACATATGTCCGACAGGGACACGCGGACCTGCGCCGACGTCGCCGATCGCGGGCACCGCCGCGCGGACCGGACCCGCGCCGGCCGATACCGGGTCAGGTACCGATCAGAGCCCGGATATACCCGGGGCGGTGCGTCCGGCCGGGCGCGCCGCCACCTCACCGCCTCGCCGCCCGCGCTACTCCGCCACGCCCGCCGCGGCGAACAGCTCCGGCGTCAGGCACGCCTCCGTCCCCGGCACGCCGATGTCGGCGGCCCGGCGGTCGGCCAGGGCGAGCAGGCGCCGGATCCGGCCGGCCACCGCGTCCTTGGTCAGCGGCGGCTCGGCCAGCGCGCCGAGCTCCTCCAGCGAGGCCTGCCGGTGCTCCAGGCGCAGCCGCCCGGCCAGGGCCAGGTGCTCCGGCGCGGACTCGCCCAGGATCTCCAGCGCCCGGCCCACCCGCGCGCCGGCGGCCACCGCGGCCCGGGCCGAGCGGCGCAGGTTCGCGTCGTCGAAGTTGGCCAGCCGGTTCGCCGTGGCCCGCACCTCGCGGCGCATCCGGCGCTCCTCCCAGGCCAGCACCGAGTCGTGCGCGCCGAGCCGGGTGAGCAGCGCGCCGATGGCGTCGCCGTCGCGCACCACGACCCGCTCCACCCCGCGCACCTCGCGGTTCTTCGCGCTCACCCCGAGTCTGCGGGCCGCGCCGACCAGGGCGAGCGCGGCCTCCTGCCCGGGACAGGTGATCTCCAGCGCGCTCGAGCGCCCCGGCTCGGTGAGCGAGCCGTGGGCCAGGAACGCGCCGCGCCAGGCGGACTCGGCGTCGCACACGGAGCCGGCCACCACCTGCGGCGGCAGCCCGCGCACGGGGTGCCCGCGCCCGTCCACCAGGCCGGTCTGGCGGGCCAGCGCCTCGCCGTCGCGCACCACCCGCACCACGTAGCGGCTCGCCCGGCGCAGGCCGCCCGGGGCGATCACCCCGAGCTCCGAGGCGTGCCCGTAGATCTCGGCGACGTTCTTGCGCAGCCGGCGGGCCGCGGCCGCGGCGTCGAGCTCCGCTTCGATCACGATCCGCCCCTGTACCAGGTGGATCGAACCGGCGAGCCGGAGCAGGGTCGCGGTCTCCGCCTTGCGGCAGCAGGGCTTGACCACCGTGAGTCTGCTCAGCTCGTCTTTGACCGCCGCGGTCATCGCCATGGGAACGCGGCCTCCTTCGATGCGGATCGGGCGCGGGACGGGGTTGTAACGGATTGCGCAACAGGTTGCGCCTGTCCAGGTTAACCGCCGGTGACGGCCCGTGGCCGCCGTTACGCCGCCGGATCACCGCCAGGGATGACCCTCGGACGGGTCATTGGGCCGAGGACGGGTCCCAGACCCGCCCTGGCGTACCTTGGCGTAGGCGCCGCCGGCCCGGCTCGGGACGGTGCGGGCCGATGTCGCGGCGCAGGTCACGGGTCGGCGCGGAACGTACCCCGGCGGCTTGCGGCGGGGCGTGCCACACCGCCGCGGACGCGGTCGCGGATCAGCCGCGTTCGTCGATGATGCTCGAGATGGCCCGGGCGAGGCGCACCGGGTCGTGGAACGGCAGATCGCCGTCCGCCGCCACCGCCGCCGTGTGCACGCGGGCGCCGACCAGCGCGGCGACCTCCTCGAGCTTGCGGGCCTCGTGGGCGCCGCGGACCGAGGTCGGGTCCACCAGGACCGCGTCCAGCCGCAGCCCGGGGGCGTGCGCGGCGAGTACCTCGACGTGGTCGGCCGGAGTGAACCCGTCCGTCTCCCCCGCCTGCGGCACCAGGTTGAGCACCAGCATCCGCCGGGCGTCGGTGCGCAGCAGCGCGGAGGCCAGCTCGGGCACCAGCAGGTGCGGCAGCACGCTGGTGAACCACGAGCCGGGCCCGAGTATGGCCCAGTCCGCCGCGTCGATCGCGGCCACCGCCTCGGGCACGGCCGGCGGGGACTGCGGCAGCAGCCGGACCGAGAGCACCTCGCCCGGGGTCTTGGCCAGCGAGTGCTGCCCGCGCACGGTGCTCAGCTCCAGCGGCCGGCCCGGGTCCACCCCGCGCACCACCGCCTCGATCTCCAGCGGCACCCCGGCCATCGGCAGCACCCGTCCGCGGGCGCCGAGCAGCCGGGCCACCCAGTCCAGCGCCGCGACCGGCTCGCCGAGCTCCTCCCACAGCGCCGTGATCAGCAGGTTGCCCAGGGCGTGCCCGGACAGGTTCCCGTTGCCGCCGAAGCGGTGCTGCAGCGCGCGGGCCCAGGTGCGGCCCCACTCGTCGTCCCCGCACAGCGCGGCCAGCGCCATCCGCAGGTCCCCGGGCGGCAGGCCGCCGAGCTCGCTGCGGATCCGGCCGCTCGAGCCGCCGTCGTCGGCCACGGTGACGATCGCGGTGAGCCGATCGGTCAGCCGCCGCAGCGCGGACAGGCAGGCGTGCATGCCGTGGCCGCCGCCGAAGGCCACCACCCGCCTGCCGGTCTCGCCCTCCCCGGCGTCCCGCTGCGTGTGCTCGTGGGCCTTACCGGTCCCGCCGTCTCGCTGTGCGCTCACTCACGTCCTACGTCCCGGTGGACCACGGTCGTGTCCACGCCATCGCCGATCAGCCGCGCCGCGAACTGCTCGGCCATCGCGACGCTGCGGTGCTTCCCGCCGGTGCACCCTACCGCAAGGGTGACGTACCGTTTGCCCTCTTTGCGGTACCCCGTGGTGATGATCCGCAGGGTCTCGCCGAAGGACTCGAGCAGCTCTTTCGCCCCCGGCTGGGCCAGCACGTACGCGCTCACGTCCGGGTCGAGGCCGGTGTGCGGCCGCAGCTCCGGCACCCAGTGGGGGTTGGGCAGGAAGCGTACGTCGAGTACGAGGTCTGCGTCCACCGGCAGCCCGTACTTGAAGCCGAAGGACATCACCGTCGCCCGCAGCTCGCCCTCGCCGCCCTCGCGCCCGAAGGTGCGCTCCAGGGCCGCGCGCAGCTCGTGCACGTTGCGGCTGGAGGTGTCGATGACCAGGTCGGCCTCGCCGCGCAGCTCGCGCAGCAGCTCCCGCTCCCGGTCGATGCCGTCGGTGATCCGCCCCTCGCCCTGCAGCGGGTGCGGCCGTCGCACGTTCTCGAACCTGCGCACCAGCACGTCGTCGGCCGACTCCAGGAAGACGATGCGGTGGCGCAGCCCGGTGGCCTCTATGTGTGCCAGCGCCTCGTGCAGGTGCTCGAAGAACGAGCGCCCGCGCACGTCCACGACCACCGCGATCCGCGGCACCGAGCCCTGGGTGCGCGCCGCGAGGTCGACCATGGTGGCGATCAGGCTGGGCGGGAGGTTGTCCACCACGAACCAGCCGAGGTCCTCGAGTACCTTGGCCGCGGTCGAGCGCCCGGCTCCGGACATGCCCGAGATCACCACGAGCTCGGGCGGTTCGGGCGCCGCCTCGCTCTCCGGAACGCTCATGTGGTCCGCCTTTCCCCCTGGACGACTGCCGACTGCCGGCTGCTCGCCGGGGCGGTCGCGCACCGGCCGGTCACGAGTCTATGTCCCTTTCGATTCACTTTCCGCCATCTTCGCGAAGACCCCGTTTCGTCGTTCTCAGTTTCCGTCATCTTCCACAAGCTCCCCCGTCGCGGTGTTGACCGCGGCCGGCCGGCTCGACGTACGCGCCCGCGCGGCGATCGCCTCGTGCAGCGACTTCGCCGTGCCCAGGCCGAGACCGGGCACCTCGGCCAGCTGCTCCACCGAGGCCGCGCGCACCGCCTTGACCGAGCCGAAGTGCTTGAGCAGGGCCTTGCGACGCACGTCGCCGAGCCCTGGGATGCCCTCGAGCAGGCTGCCGCCGGTCATCGCCTTCGAGCGGCGCTGGCGGTGGAAGGTGATGGCGAAGCGGTGGGCCTCGTCGCGCACCCGCTGGAGCAGGTAGAGGGCCTCGCTGGTGCGCGGCAGGATGACCGGGTCGTCCTGGCCGGGCAGCCAGATCTCCTCCATCCGCTTGGCCATGCCGGCCACCGCCACGTCCTCGATGCCGAGCTCGGCCAGCGCCCGCGCGGCCGCCGCCACCTGCGGCGCACCGCCGTCGACGAGCACGAGCTGGGGCGGGTAGGCGCTGCGGCTGAGCGGCTTGTCCACGCCCGCGGCCTCGTCCTCCTCGGTCAACGTGTCCGCGACCGGGCCGGCCGCCGCGCGGGCGAGGCGTGCGTGCGCCGTCGCGGTCCGCGCGACTTCGCCTTCGCCGTCCCCGTCTCCGCCGCCGGGCAGCAGGGCTTCGCCGGACCTGGAGGCCTCGGCCAGGTAGCGCTTGAACCGGCGGCTGATCACCTCGTGCATGGAGCGCACGTCGTCCTGGCCCTGCACCGTCTTGATGGTGAAGCGGCGGTACTCGGACTTGCGCGGCAGGGCGTCTTCGAACACGACCATGGACGCGACCACCTCGGCGCCCTGGGTGTGCGAGATGTCGTAGCACTCGATCCGCAGCGGCGCCTGGTCCATCTCGAGGGCTTCGGCGATGTCCTCGAGCGCCTGCCCACGGGTCGTCAGGTCCGAGGCCCGCTTGGTCTTGTGCAGCGCCAGGGACTGCTTCGCGTTGCGCTCCACCGTCTCCATCAGGGTCCGCTTGTCCCCGCGCTGCGGCACCCGCAGCTCGACGCCGTGGCCGCGCAGGGTGCCGAGCCAGGCCTGGACCGTCGCGGAGTCCTCCGGCAGCGCCGGGACCAGGATCTCGCGGGGCACGGCCTCGGGCTCCTGGTCGCCGTAGAGCTGCTGCAGGAACTGTCCGACCAGGCCGCCGGTGTCGATGTCCTCGACCTTCTCCACCACCCAGCCGCGCTGCCCGCGCACCCGCCCGTCGCGCACGTGGAAGACCTGCACCGCCGCCTCGAGCTCGTCCTCGCAGATCCCGACCACGTCCGCGTCGGTCCCGTCGCCGAGCACGATCGCGTTGCGCTCCATCGCCCGCTGCAGCGCGCCGAGGTCGTCGCGCAGCCGGGCCGCCTTCTCGAACTCGAGGTCCGCCGCGGCCTGCTTCATCTCCCGCTCGAGCCGCCGGGTGAACGCGGCCGTCTGCCCGGCCATGAAGGAGCAGAAGTCCTGCGCGATCTGCCGGTGCTCCTCGGGGCTCACCCGTCCGACGCAGGGCGCGGAGCACTTGCCGATGTAGCCGAGCAGGCAGGGCCGGTCCGAGAGCTGCGCCCGGCGGAAGACGCCCTGGGAGCAGCTGCGCATGGGGAAGACCCGCAGCAGGGCGTCGACCGTCTCGCGGATCGCCCAGGCGTGCGCGTACGGCCCGAAGTAGCGCACGCCCTTCTTCTTGGGCCCGCGCATCACCTGCACCCGCGGGAACTGCTCGTTGAGCGTGACCGCGAGGCTCGGGTAGGACTTGTCGTCCCGGTAGCGCACGTTGAACCGGGGGTCGAACTCCTTGATCCAGGAGTACTCGAGGGCGAGCGCCTCGACCTCGTTCGCCACCACCGTCCACTCGACGCTCGAGGCCGTGGTGACCATGGTCTGGGTGCGCGGGTGCAGCGAGGTGAGCGGCTGGAAGTAGTTGGCCAGGCGCGCGCGCAGGTTCTTGGCCTTGCCCACGTAGACGACGCGGCCGTACGGGTCGCGGAACCTGTAGACACCCGGCTGGGTCGGGATGGACCCCGTCGCCGGGCGATAGCTCGTCGGATCGCTCACGCCGTCAGCCTACGGCGTAGCACCGACAGCGGGTCCGGGCGGGCGGCGGGGCCGGTTCGGCGCTCCGGGCGGGCGGTCGCCGCCCAGGCGGCAGCGCGGCCCGCCCGGAACGCGCGATCTCAGGACTCGAGGATGATGTCCGATCCGCTCACGGTGATGTTCTTGGCGGCCAGCGCCTGGGTGGCCGGGCCGGTGATGACCGAGCCGTCCTTGGCGCTGTACTGCGAACCGTGGCAGGGGCACTGGATGACGTTGTTGGTCACCGAGGTGACCGGGCAGCCCTGGTGGGTACAGATGGAGCTGAACGCCTTGTACGTGCCGGACTCGGGCTGGGTGACCACGACGCTGGCGTCGGTGTCGATGAAGCCGCCGCCCACCGGCACCTTCGCGGTGGTGGTGAGGGTGGATCCGGCGCTCGCGGTGTCGGCGGCGGTCACATTCTGTGCGCCGGCCCCCTGCGCCATGCTGTTGCTGCTGGCGCAGGCGGCGGCGGTGACGCCGACGCCGGCCACGGCGACCCCGAGGGCGGTGGCGCGCAGCATCGTGCGCCGGTCTGCGGTCGGGGCGGGCTTGGTCTCTTCGGCCATCGGTGAGGGCTCCTCGTCCGTGGGTGCGCGCCGAGTGCCCGGGCGGGTCCGGACGGTCCGGGCGGCACACGTTGTACGACGCGTCAGGCTACCCGCCCCGGCTGAAGAGGGTTCGAACCGGGTCCCGGGCGGGCACCGTCGACGTCAGGTCGCCTCTCACACGGACGGGCCCGCCGCGCGGTTCAATGCGCGCGGCGGGCACGTCCGCGGACGGGTCCGTATTCCCCCGCTGTGCTCCGTTCTGCCCGCTTCCTGATCGTTCCCTGATCGCTCCCCGTCCGGTTCTCGCCGGCTCAGCCGAGCAGTTCCTTGAGGAACTTTCCGGTGTAGGACTCCGGGTGCTGCGCGACCTCCTCGGGCGTGCCCTCGGCCACCACCAGGCCGCCGCCCCGGCCGCCCTCCGGGCCCATGTCCACCAGCCAGTCGGCGGTCTTGATCACGTCCAGGTTGTGCTCGATCACGATCACCGAGTTGCCCGCGTCGACCAGCCGTCCGAGCACGCCGAGGAGCTTGCGGATGTCCTCGAAGTGCAGGCCGGTGGTCGGCTCGTCCAGCACGTACACGGTGCGGCCGGTGGAGCGGCGCTGGAGCTCGGCGGCGAGCTTGACCCGCTGCGCCTCGCCGCCGGACAGGGTGGTCGCGCTCTGGCCCAGCCGGACGTAGCCGAGGCCGACGTCGTCGAGGGTGCGCAGGTGCCGGGCGATGCCGGGGATGGCCTCGAAGAACTCGACCGCCTCGGCCACCGGCATGCTCAGCACGTCGGCGATGGTCTTGCCCTTGTAGTGCACCTCGAGCGTCTGCTCGTTGTAGCGGCGGCCGTGGCAGACCTCGCAGGGCACGTACACGTCCGGCAGGAAGTTCATCTCGATCTTGATCGTGCCGTCGCCCTGGCAGTTCTCGCAGCGCCCGCCCTTGACGTTGAAGGAGAAGCGCCCGGGCAGGTACCCGCGCACCTTCGCCTCGCTGGTCTCCGCGAACAGCCGGCGGACGTGGTCGAACACGCCGGTGTAGGTGGCCGGGTTGGACCGCGGGGTGCGCCCGATCGGGGACTGGTCGACGTGCACCACCTTGTCGAGGTGCTCGACCCCGTCCACCCGGGTGTGCCGGCCCGGGACCTTGCGCGCGCCGTTGAGCTCGCGCGCGAGGTGGGTGTAGAGGATGTCGTTGACCAGGGTGGACTTGCCGGATCCGGAGACGCCGGTGACCGCGACGAAGCAGCCGAGCGGGAAGCTGACGTCCACGTCCCTGAGGTTGTGCTCGCGCGCGCCGTGCACGGTGAGCACCCGCTTGCGGTCCACCGGGCGGCGCTGGGCCGGGACCTCGATCCGCATCCGGCCGGAGAGGTAGGCGCCGGTGAGCGAGTCCTCGGACTCGAGCAGGTCCGAGACCGGGCCGGAGACCACCACGTGGCCGCCGTGCTCGCCCGCGCCAGGGCCGATGTCCACCACCCAGTCGGCGATCTTGATGGTGTCCTCGTCGTGTTCGACCACGATCAGGGTGTTGCCGAGGTTGCGCAGCCGCACCAGGGTCTCGATGAGCCGGTGGTTGTCGCGCTGGTGCAGGCCGATGGACGGCTCGTCCAGCACGTAGAGCACGCCGACCAGTCCCGAGCCGATCTGGGTGGCCAGCCGGATGCGCTGCGCCTCACCGCCGGCCAGGGTGGCCGAGGCGCGGTCCAGCGAGAGGTAGTCGAGGCCCACGTCGACGAGGAACTGCAGCCGCTCGTTGACCTCCTTGAGCACCCGCGCCGCGATCTGCGCCTCGCGCTTGCCCAGCTTGAGCTCGCGCAGCCAGGTGGCGCACTCGCCGACCGGGAGCCCGGCCACCTCGGCGATGGACTTGCCGCCCTCGGTGTACTCGCCCTTGGTGTGTCCGCCGAGGGTGGCGGCGAGCACGAGCGGCTTGAGCCGGGTGCCGTTGCAGGCCGGGCAGGGCGCCTCGCGCATGTAGCCGGCGTACTTCTCCCGCGAGCTGTCCGACTCGGCCTCGGTGTGGCGGCGCTCGATCCACGGGATGACGCCCTCGAAGCCGGTCGAGTAGCTGCGGGTGCGGCCGAAGCGGTTGGTGTAGCTGACCGTGACCTTGTGCTTGTGGCCGTGCAGGATGGCCTTGCGGGCCTTGGCCGGGAGCTTGTTGAACGGGGCGTCGAGGTCGAAGCCGAGTTCGCCGGCGAGCCCCTCGAGCAGGTGCCCGAAGTAGTCGGCGGCCTGGCCGGTGGAGGACCAGGGCGCGATCGCGCCGCCGGCCACGCTCAGCTCCGGGTCCGGGATGATCAGCTCTTCGTCCACCTCCATCCGGATGCCGAGGCCGGTGCACTCCGGGCAGGCGCCGAAGGGGGAGTTGAAGGAGAACGAGCGCGGCTCGAGCTCCTCGAAGGACAGGTCGTCGTACGGGCAGTACAGGTGCTCGGAGTACATCCGCTCGCGGTGCGGGTCGTCCTCGGCCAGGTCCACGAAGTCGAGCGTGATCATGCCGCCGGCCAGCCGCAGCGCCGTCTCGATCGAGTCGGTCAGCCGGCGCTTGGCCGAGCTCTTGACCGCGAGCCGGTCGATCACGACCTCGACGGTGTGCTTCTCCTGCTTCTTGAGCGTCGGCGGCTCGGTGAGCTGGATGAGCACCCCGTCCACCCGGGCCCGGCTGTAGCCCTTGGTCTGCAGCTCGCTGAACAGCTCGGCGTACTCGCCCTTACGCTCGCGCACCACCGGCGCCAGGATCTGGAACCGGGTGCCCTCCTCGAGCTCGAGCACCCGCTCGACGATCTGCTGCGGACTCTGCCGGGAGATGATCCGCTTGCACTCGGGACAGTGCGCCTTGCCCGCGCGGGCGTAGAGCAGCCGCAGGTAGTCGTAGACCTCGGTGATGGTGCCCACGGTCGAGCGCGGGTTCTTCGAGGTGGACTTCTGGTCGATGGACACCGCCGGGGACAGTCCCTCGATGAAGTCCACGTCGGGCTTGTCCATCTGGCCGAGGAACTGGCGCGCGTAGGCCGAGAGCGACTCGACGTAGCGGCGCTGGCCCTCGGCGAAGATCGTGTCGAAGGCGAGCGAGGACTTGCCCGAGCCGGACAGGCCGGTGAAGACGATCAGGGCGTCCCTCGGCAGGTCGAGCGAGACGTCTTTGAGGTTGTGCTCGCGCGCACCTCGGACGATCAACTTGTCCGCCACTGCTCTGCTCCCTGGATTCGACTGGTCTGACCTGCGACGTCGCCCGCTGCCTCGAACCCCGGTGGAAGGCGGCGCCACTCCAGAACCATCGTAGGCGGGCCCACCGACAGAAACGGTCCGTCCGGACGAACCGGCATCAGGCCGCATGGCGCACGAGCCGCCGAGTGCGCCAGAGTAGAGCCATGGCAACCGAAGCGAGCCCCGCCGCGCCCGCGGCGGCCGTGCCCGATCCGACCGAGACCCTCGCCCGCGTGGTCGAGTCCACGGCCCACCTCCTGGCCACCGCCGAGCAGTTCGACGACGCGGCGGTCCGGGAGCCCTCGCTGCTCCCGGGCTGGAGCCGAGGCCACGTCCTGACCCACCTCGCCCGCAACGCCGACGCCCTGGTCCGCCTGATGACCTGGGCCGCGACCGGCACGGTGACCCCCATGTACACCTCCCCCGAGGCCCGCGAGGACGAGATCGAGGCGGGTGTCGGACGTTCGGCCGAGCAGCTGCTGACGGATCTGCGCGAGTCCTGCGAGCGCTTCGCCGTGCAGGCCGCGCGGCTGGGCCCGGACCAGTGGAGCGTCCCGATCGAAGGCCGCCGCGGCGGCCCGCAGCCGGCCGCCTGGGTGCTGTGGTGGCGGCTGGAGGAGGTGCTGGTGCACCACGTCGACCTGGACGCGGCCTATTCGCCGGCGCACTGGCCGAGCACCTTCACCGAGCCCGAGCTGGCCATGGTGGCGGCGAGGTTCAACAACCCGGTGTTCACCGAGGACTCCCCCGCCTTCCGCCTGCACGCCGAGGACGGCGACGCCGACGCCTGGTACGGAGTGCACTGCGACCCGCAGGACACCACGGCCCCCCTGGTGCGCGGCCCGTCCGCGGCACTGATCGCCTGGCTGATCGGCCGCAGCAACGGCGACGGCCTGAACGTGGAGCCCCACGGCGCCCTGCCGAAGCCCCCGGAGTGGAAGTAAAAAGGCCCGGCCAGGCCCGAAGGTAAGAACGTACGAGCGTAAGCCGAAGGTAAGAACGTACGACTGTAAGAACGTCGGAACGTAGGAGATATGCAGCAGTCGACGACGATGCGTCAGATGCGTCGGTGGCGAGAGGAAAAGAACGGCCAGTGAACTACCACGGAAACGTGACGGTCGGCGGCCCCCCGGACGTCAGAGAACTGCCGGCGCTGGTGATCACGAAGGTCGCCGTCGGCCCGTTCGACAACAATGCGTACCTGCTGCGCTGCCGCGACACCGGCGAGCAGCTGCTGATCGACGCCGCGAACGAGCCGGAGACCCTGATCCGCCTGGTCAACGGCTCCCTCGCCGCCGTCGTGACCACCCACCGCCACGGCGACCACTGGCAGGCCCTGCCCGAACTCGTAGCCGCCACCGGCGCCCACACCTACGCCGGCCGCTACGACGCCGAAGCCATCCCCGCCCCCATCGACACCCTGCTCGACGACGGCGACACCATCCGCGTAGGCCGGGTGGAACTGCGCGCCACCCACCTCGTCGGCCACACCCCCGGCTCCATCGCCCTGCTCTACGACGACCCCAAGGGCCACCCGCACCTGTTCACCGGCGACTGCCTGTTCCCAGGAGGTCCGGGAAAGACAACAAATCCGGAGGACTTCACGAGTCTGATGGACGGGATCGAAGAGAAGGTCTTCGGTGTCCTGCCTGATGAGACGTGGGTCTATCCGGGCCACGGGAGCGACACGACGCTCGGCGATGAACGGCCGAAGATCGCGGAGTGGAGGGCCCGCGGCTGGTAATCGATCCCCGGACCGCACCAGGAGCCTAAGGCGAAGGGCGGTCGACATGAGCGGCATCACGGACACGCGTGGTGCCGCTTTGTGCTGCCTGGACCTGGGCGTCTCGCCCTGACAACTATGCGGCCCCGGCCGGTGCTACCAACACCGAGCCAGGGCCTAGATCTCAGACCTATGTGGAGGTCCAGGACCGTGAACAGCATTGTGTCGTCTGACGCCCTCGGCGTCATCTCCGGCCTCGTCGACGGCGTCGTCCCGGCGCCCGAGCAGCGCGAGCACTTCCCCGTCATTATCTGGGTGCCGGACGCGAACTTCGACTTCGAGCTGTTCAAGCGCCGCTGCTCGACGTACGTCATGGGCGCCGAGGACGAGTACATCGAGGCGATCCTCGAGGGCTGCGAGCTGCTGCACGACGAGATCCAGGCACGCGGCCGGCTCCTGACGGACATGGAGCAGCCCGAGGTCACCCGGAAGATCGCCGAGGCGAACCGGCAGCTCAGGCCCCTGGTGACACTGCTCGAAGAAGCGCACGTCGCGTTCCAGCACCACAAGCACGGCAAGGCCATCTCGCAGCTGACCGTGGAGAACGTCAAGCTCGGGCGCACGCGCGCCGTGCACCAGATCGTCTCGACGCAGGCCCCGACGAAGGACTCGATCCCCCGGGACGTCACCCGCAACTGCAGCAACGGCCTGGCCTTCGCCGTCGGCGATCATGTGGCCAACGACGCGCTACTGGGCCAGGGGGCATACAGGGGCGGACACCGGGCGACCGAGCTCCTGCCGGGCGTGGACCGGGGCGTGTGCCTGGCGAAGGGTTTGTCGGGGGCGCGCAGCGAACTGACGCAGGTGCACTTCATCTCCATCACGCGGGAACTCGACGAGCTCACACCGCTGATCGACCGGGCAGTGGACGCGGTGCGCGACTACGACGCGTCCGCGCTGGCCGTGCCGACACACCTCGAGCGGCGAGACCTGCTCGCCGACCTGGGCGCGGTCCTCGATGGCGACGTCGACCCGGTTCCAATCGCGGATCTCCCGCGCCGGCTGCGGGAGTTCGCGCCGAAGTGGCCGGCCTACCAGAACCTGACGGGCACGGCGCCGGTGAAGCTGCTCGCCGATCTCGGGGTCACGGTTCCCTCGACCGGCAACCAGTTCCCGCTCGACCCGGCCGCGGTGCGTCGCGCGCTGGCCGAGAGGGACGCCGAGGACGACTGAGCGCGCGGGTTAGATCGCTCGATTCCGAGTTAGATCCGTAACCTAACGATAGATCAAATAGTTAACACCGCTGGTCAGGGCGAATGAACCGAGTTAGCCCACCGGCGCTGGTTAGGCCGGCCGTCCGCAAGGCCCCGGAAACGCGGGTTCGCGGACAGCCGGCCGACCTACCTAACCCCGACTCCCAGGAAGACGCGACCATGACCGAGACCGAGATCACCACCGGCGCCCAGCGCGCCCAGACCGACACCGCCGAGCCGACCCTGACCGTCAGCGAACTGCGTGCCCTGCTCCAGGACGCCACCGCGTACGCCACCGCGAACCGCCCCGTCGTGCTGCACGCGCCCGCCGAACCCGCCACGGCCCCGCAGACGGCAGCAGCCGGCCACCCGGGCGCGCCGTCACCTACCCGGCCACGGTGACCGAGCAGGCCCCGCCGGTACCGTCCCGCCGGCTGTTCACGCGGCCCGAGCTCATCTTCGCCTGCGGCTTCAGCGCCGCCCTCTCAACCGTCCTCGCCGGCATCGCGGCCAGCATCATGGACTCGCCCATGCCGTTCGTCGCCGCCGCGGTCGGCGGGATCGGCACCTCGGTCGGCGCGGCCGTCGTCATGACCGGCGACGACGACCGGGCGCAGCTGAAGTCGTGGCGCGAGTACCGGCGAGGCGGTGGACAGCGGTGAATCCGAACGAGAAGAACCCGCTCATCTGCTGCTACCTGTTCACCGCGCTGGCCGTGGTCGGTATCCTCGGCATCTTCGCCACCTCCGCGTCCACGGCCGCCGTGGTGCTGTTCGTCGGCGCGTTCGCAGGCGTCATCGCGTCTACCGCAGCGCTCGTCCAGGTCGAGCAGGGCGCCCAGCGGCCGGCCAGCCGGTCCGGCTGACGAAACGGCGGATTCTGTCAGCAGACGGGCGTATTGTCGGACCAACTCACTTCGCCCTGCGGCCAGACGCCGCGGACGCACGGAACGGCCCCCGGCGAGTGGATGCGCGGGGGCCGTTCCGCGTCCATCGTCAGGCAGTGCGCTCGGCGCTACGGCGCCGGGACAAGACGCCACTGGGACGTCTCGTCACCGCAGTAACCGGTGGTGATAAGCCTGCCGTAGTCACTTTTCAGGCAGCCATCGAAGGAGTCGAAGCGCACACTGCCGGACCCGTCGTCGACCTGGAACCAGTCCTGGCCGGGCCTTGCCCCACACCGCGCCCCGATGAGCGGAATGCCGGGAGCCGGTGCCTGCACCGTGAGACACTCGCGGCTGTCGCGGTTGACCAGGTTGACACCTCTCTCGGACGGCGCCAGTTCCCAGACCTGTCCCGGGGTCTCGTCGCGCGGGGCGAGGCTGATCGGGCCGTACGGGAGTGCGGTCAGCACGTTCCCGGGCCTCGCGACGGATTCGAGGATGTAGCGCGGCGGGTCGCCGGCTGCTGCGGATGCGGGGGCGAGCAGGCCGGTGGCGCAGGAGGCGCCGGCGATGGCCGTGAGCGCGAGACCGCGCTTGATCACAGGTTTCATGATCGACTTTGTAGCGCGGGTACCGCATCGGCCAGTGGACGACTGTCCCCGGGTCGCCTGAACGGGTAGCCGGCTACGCCGAGCGAACCAGCGCTCGCCGTCGCCCGGATCGCCGCTGGTCGCCAAGCTTCCCGGCGCCGGGAAGTGGTGCGGCCCACGCGGGCACGGGCTCGCCCACCTCGCCGACGCAGGCTCGCGCCCAGGCCGACCGGGCGGTTCGATGGGCCCATGGGTCAGAAGTCGGGGTACGGCACCGTGCGGCAAAGCCCAGTCACGGGCGCGTCTCGAATCCGCGAATCTGAACCCTGCGACGCGCCCAGCCCCTACGATCCGCTCCATGACCGAATCCCAGGAGCAGCGCAAGCCCGGCATCGACGAGTTCCCGTCCGACCGCTCCCAGCTTGCAAACCTCACGCCCGAAGAACGCAGCGCGATCTACCTGAACTCGATCCGCAAGTCGATGGCGTTCTTCGTGTTCCTCGCGGTCGTGGGGATCGCCCTCAGTTTCGCCGCCATGCTCAAACACTGATCGTCAGTCGACGTGCGCGCGGGCCGCAGCAACTGCCTCGGTGTACAACTCGGTCGTGAGCGCGGCCGGCCCGATCTCGAGGTCGAGCAGTAGCGCCCGCAGGTCGTCGAGCGCGGCAGTCATCTCCGCCTCGTCCTCGACCATCGTCTCGACCTCCAGGAATGTCCCGTCGAGTTCGGGCACCCGGACCACGGTCGCGAGCACCTTCCGGCCGGCCGGAGTCGAGATCCGGTAGTTCGCGCACTGCTTCGTGAACGCGATGAACGGCGCGTAGCCGAGTCCTTCGAGGATCGCGGCGATGGCGGCCGGGTCCGCGATGCGCGTCTCGGCCTCCGCCTTCGAACCGGTCGCCTCGTCGAGGACCGGCCCCTTGAAGGTCAGCACCGTACGCGCCACGTCCTCGGTGGTGACGGTACGCACCCTCAGTTCCCGCCCCCCGACCGTCAGGGCGCCGTCACGGTCGTAGTACGCATCCCGGTAGGTCGCCCGCTCCGGCGTGCCCGCCGCGGCCCCGAGAACGGCGTGCAACGCGTCCGGGTCGGCCACGCGGGCCTTGAGTTCCGCCTCGATCATGCGCGCTCCGTTTCCTCAGATGACCTGCTCGGCGTCGTCCAGCACCTGCTCCACCACCGCCGAGAACGCCCGGTACAGCGTGCCGTCGACCCGCTCGGGCAGCCGGTAGACCGGCGAGTGGTGGCCTTCGCGCAACGTGTCGAAGATGCCGACGAACATGCTCGCGCCGGCGTGGAAGATGCGCCAGACCGGGCGCGTCCGGTACTGCCACACCTCGAGCTCGAGCCCGGGCAGCGCCTTGAGGTCGCGGAGCTCGAGCATGGAGAACGCGGCGGCCTGAGCGAACGATTCGGGGGTCTCGCCGATCTGGCGTGCACGCGCGTGCGCGGCCGGGCATGGGGATCGAGCACCATCACCCGGAGTGACAGGCCGCCGATTCGCTCGAGCGTGAGCGGGCCGCGCAATAGCCCGTCGTTGAGGCCGAGCACGCCAAGTCCCCTGACCGCGAGCACGTCGAGAGATCAGCGCGGTGTCCCACGATGACTCCCGGCCCGGTCGTCCATCCCTACCGGCCGGGCCGGGCCCATGGCCGCCGGGGCGGCGTCGGCGCCGGCGGTCTCCGCGCTGGGCACCACGAAATGGGCTCCTCGCAGACAACTGTCTGAGAGGAGCCCGCTGTCGAGGACGGAGCCGCGATCCGTCTTTACTCGCAGAACTGCATGATGCCGTCGGTGTTGGAGCGGCCCCAGCCGAGCTCATCCTCGATCCACCGAGCTGATTGCAGAGCGCTGATTTTCTGCCGTTTCGGTCGGTGGGGCGGCTTTGCGGGCAGGGGTGATCGCCGGGTGGCCGTCCGGGCGGGTTCTCCTGGGT
>NZ_JAGSOG010000170.1 GCF_018139695.1 Actinospica durhamensis
GCCACGGCCTGCACTTCCTCGCGCTGACCGACGAGCGCGGCCGGCTGATCTGGATCTCCGCCGCCCGGCCCGGGCGCACGCACGACATCACCGCCGCCCGCCGTGACCACGTCCTCGAGCATCTGAGGGCCGCGGGCCTCGGTGCCCTGGCCGACCTGGGGTTCGTCGGGCTCGAGAAGGACAGCGACGACCCGGTGGTCGTCACCGGGTTCAAAGCCACCAGGGCCCGCAAGCTCACCGCCGGGCAGAAGCAGGCCAACCAGATCCTCGCAGCCGCACGAGCACCAGTGGAACACGGCTTCGCGCACCTGAAGAATTGGCGCATCCTGACCAGGCTGCGCACCGACCCGTCCCGCGCCACCAGCCTCCTGCGGGCCCTGCTGGTCCTCACGAACCTCGCAGTCGCCCGGTGACAGACGATCTACACTCATGACAGCCGCGCCCCACATGCACGAGCACGAACACGCTCGGTCACGCCACCCAACCTGAGCAGCACCAAATCGTTGGCGGATTCTCAATCATCACTGCCCACCTCTGCCGAGTCCGCCAGCGGCAGCAGGTACTCGATGGCCTTCATCGCCCAGTGCTGGACCAGCGGTCGCCCCAAAGGATCGTAGTCGTCGTGGAAGCGCATCTGATGGGTGATCGCCGCGTAGTCGGCGGGCTCATCGCACTCGATGCTGCCGCACTCAGACAAAGCGAGCACATCATCGGTCACGCAGCCCAGCACTGTGATCTCCAGCAAGCGGGGATTCCATGCCTTTTTGGAAGGCCGTACCCGCCATGTCTCGCCCGGAAGGAGCTTTCGAAGCCCTCGCGGAATCTTCTTGGCGGACTTGGGATAGTCGGTGGTACTCGCGAACACTCGGTTCGCCCCGTCGGCGTCGGACGACTCCCACAGGCCAGCGGAGAAACCCGCGAACTCGTTCGACGAGTCCGGATGCGGCGCGTACCACTGCGGAGACTCGTCTCGGCCGCTGTGATCCCGGACGAGAACCACGCGCAGGGCCGACCCGAAGGCCGCGATCCGCTGAGGCGGCGTGTCTCCGAAGATCAGCATGTCCCGTAGCAGGGCGGCATTGGCCAGGCCGGGGCACGCCAGGCGAATATTCCCACTGTTCAGCATCACGAGTGTCGGCCTCGACCGTACGCGATACAACACGGCCCTAAGATCCCGCTCCGCGTCACTCAACTCGTCGCCGACGGTGAACAGGTCCGTCTGGCTCGCCCACTCCTGATCTTCCGGCGCATCCGTCGATTCGGCCTCGACGATCACGCCCTTCGCCAATTGAACCAGGAAGTCTGGATAAGGCACCCAGCTGTTCCGGGAGCGGTCCCAGACCTGGACCGGGAGACGCTCCTTCGGACGTACCCGCACTGCGACCAGCCTCTCCCCAGGATGTCTCGTCGGGCCGTCCGAACGACGAGTGAGCAGCCAGATCCCGACGTACTGTAGATCCTCGGCCAGGTGCTTCCCGACTTTATGCGCGGGCAGCCGCACCGCTCCGAGTTGCCGGAATAGATCCAGCCAGATCATCGGCGCGCGGGTCGCCAGCGGTGTATCGGTGTCCTCGTCGATGAGAAGGAACTGGCTGACCCTGTCCACATCCGCCAGACCGAGACGGACAGCGAACTTCGGGTCCACGTCCTTGCGGAACCTCGCGGCGCTTCGAATCTCGACCAGCGCGGCGCCCCTGCGTCCCTCGGCGCCGCCGATCGAGCGGCCCACCAGGCCGCGCCGCTCGCGCAGTGCCTCCGCCAGTCGGCGTGAACGCGGTGTGTTCTTGCGATCTGGCAGCTTCAGCTCCTCCACGAGCGGGCCGGCGCCTCGGCCATGGACTCTGATCTTCAGTTCCTCGTCATCCCACTCCAATGCACCGTCGTCAGCTGTTCGGGCCGGTGGGAGGTCGAGAAGCTCGCGCAGTCCCAAAACGAGGCGCTCCATCGTCTGTTCAGACTGCCAGAGGACCTCCACATCGAGAGTCATACCGTCGAGCGCGTCTCTCAGCGCCTCACGTCGACACGTCACTCGGGCGGAACGCTGCGGGCCTTCATCGGTGACCTTAGAGGCCTTCGAAGCCAACCGAGGCTTCGACCTCCGGTTGACCAACCGCAGGTCCGGGACTCGGTGAAACTCAGGAGCAAGGAGCGCTTCAACCCACTCATCGAGTTCGCGACGCTCGACGGGCATCAATCCGGTGCCAATCTCGTGCTCACCGAGACCGTTGCTGAAGACCACTCCAGCCGCGATTCCGCCTCGACCCTCGATCCAAGCCTCGGGCTCTTCCAGCAGCCGAGCGGCCACAGGATAGGAACGCACCAGGTCGAATCGGGGCAACAACCCGACCGGACTGGCCTTTGTCCACCCGACCGCCCCAATCGATCTGTCGTAGGCGACCGTGTTTCGAACGAGCCGCATCCGGCGGGCAGCGGGTTCCCAGGGTGACGGAGTGTCGAGGAACACCGTGGCAGAGCGCCCGCGCAACTCGACAGGCGCCTTCGTCGCCCAGCGACGGATGCCGCTCACGACGTGGATGCGGAAAGGCGCGCTGAACGGCACCGAGTGCGTCGAGATCTTGATGAAGACTGAATACCGCCACTTGTGGTCCTTGGACGAGTATGACAACGGCGGCCAGCTCACGGCTTCCGCGCCCTGCTCGGCGCTGACGACGCGGAACCCGAGTCGCTCTAAGCCGCCGCCGAACGTGTTGGCTGCGAGCCGGAACGCGACTTGTTCCGGAAGCAGTGTGTAGAGCCGTCGGTCGGGGAGTTCGGTCCCGCCGTCGGACCGCGAGGCCGCAGTCAGGTCGACCGCCGTGGGCTCCCACGCGAGCGGCCTGTCGCCGACGGCGTCGAGCACGCGCTCGAGCTCGTCGGCGAGTTCGCCCTCGCGCTCGCGCGGCACCCATCCCATCACCCAGGTGTTGAGCAGCGCCAAGACGACCTCGGCCGGTACGGCATCCTGTGCGTAGAGCCAGGGAGCCGAGCCGTCGGACAGCGCACCTCGACCGATGGCGAGCACACCCGGAGCAGCCGCGTGGAGCAGGCCGTTGAGCGACCGGATCGGCAGACCGTACTCGGCGGCGGATGGCCGGCAGGCCTTGTAGAACTGTCCTAGCACCTCGTTGAGATCGGTAGCGAACGACAACACCTGGAACTCGGGTCGCCAGGGCGTGCCGGCCCTGTTCGGCACGTAAGCGGTTCGACGGATCGCGGAGTAGCGCATCATGGGGTCTGACTCCCTTTCTCAAGCTCGCGGAGGCAGCGTTCCAGCGCCTTCCAGAAGGGCGCGTAAAGCGCACGGACAATCCGGCGTTCGAACCGGGATACGGAGGCACCCCGTTCGAAGAACGGCCGGAGTACGTGCTCCATGCTGTAGAGCAGGCTCGTCTTGCGCGTATCCCGGATCGGGGACCGGGCCGCGGCGTTCGGGGCGAACGCGGCGTCCACGAAGACCACGCGGGCTCCGACCCCGCCGCGCACGAGCCGACCGATCACCTGCCAGATCAGGACCAGAAGGTCCCATGTCACCGAATCACGATCGTCCTTCAGGTTTCTCCAGGTCATATGGCGCGCCAGCAGGCGGAACCACTCTTTGCGGGCGGCCTTGCGGAACTCGCGTGCCCCGAGTGCCACCGTCGCTCCGCACTTCACCCACTCGCGAAACCCGGCGCTACGAGAATTGCGGACCGCCCACGCGTTGATGCCGTACACCGCGGGCATCAGATCGTCCGGGCGGGGATTGGGCTTGGCCAAGAACTGCACCGAACCGATCGCGGCACAGGTACGGGTCTCGTCAAGGATGTTGTGCCCGCGTTCGACCGCCAGCAACGGTGCGACGAGGATCTCCGCCCGGGTCCAAGCCAGCCTTTCCACGTCGCCCCGGCGCAGGGCAGCCGCATGGTGTTCGTCGGCGGGCGTCGCGGGATCGCTGTCCCGCACGAGGCAGACGACACTGTCGCGCCAGCGTGGATTCAGCGTGTGCAACGCGTCCGCGACGAATCTGGCCTCGTCATAGCTGCCGACCAGGAGCATGATGTGCCGCCGAGCCTCCGGCAACCGAAACAGCTCCCACTCCAGCCTGCTCAGGTCGCCGTCCTCAGGGGTGCCGAGGGCTACGGCGATGCGCCGCAGGATCTCCGGCCGCTCTTCGAGCTTGGACCCCGACACGGTCTGCGCAACGCCGTTGAGTACGACCGGCTGGAAGACCATCTCGCTTTCGTCGATGATCCGCTGAACATCCTCGCGAGGCGGTTCCAGCATGATCCCGACGGGGACGTTGATGTGGTACTTGTCGGACGCCCCAGCCCAACTGCTACCCGACATCAGCAGCACATTGGTGCCTGGGCGGCCGTCCACCATCGGCAGCGAAGGCAGCGCACGGAGCAGTTCCCTGCCCACACCGCTGTTCCAGAAGAACTGGAGCTCGCCGCTGGTGACGCCGTGGCGGTCCTGTGACGACGCGACGAACCGGAACCCCATCAGGTTTCCCATGGGCGCTTCCGGCACGATGGGCGCGTAGTCGGCGGGCCGTCGGTACATCGCGTTGAACCCGAGATCTAGCATCGAGGCGACTCGCGGCCACATCGCGTTGATCAGCGCGAGCCTCGGCTCGATCACCGACATGAGCAGCGTGAACTCGAACCGCTGCGGCAGCGTTCTGAGCCAGGCGATCCGCCGACGGGCTACGTCGTCACAACATCCGTCGGGCAGTTCGAACTCCTCGTCCAGCGCGTCTGCGACACTCAGGCAATCCGCCACGCCCAACTCGGCGAGCAGGCCCTTGAGATCGAAGAGCGCGGCGATGGCTTCGCGCAGACGACGCCGAGTGGTGCGCTGGTTGGCGGTGTGCAGCAGCTCACTGACGATTCCGATCAGAGCAGCCACGTCGGTCGCCGTCGCGGGGCGCAGCTCACCACGGTCGCCGAACGGGTTGTCGCGGAAGTCGTCGAGGATCTCGTGGAGCCTAGACTGGGCCTCGGCCTGGACCAGGGCCGCCAGATCGGCGACGCCCCCGGCCTCCGCCTTGGCGGCGAGCGGATAGCGCTCGGCCGCCAGTTGAAGCTGAAGATTCCACGCGTTGAAGTAGCCAACACGCACCCACGAGCGCAAATCACCTTGCGAGACCAGCATCGCGTACAGCCGGTCAGCGGCGAGTTCCACAGTGGTCAGCGCGGCGGACCAGTTCTCCGCCTGATGGTTCGAGAGCTGCTTGCGGCCGCTGCTCGGCAGCTCGCGGCTCTTATGCTGGATCACCGCGTCCAGGAACGAGGGTTCACCGCCGTCGCTGATCAGCGTGACCGTGGGCGCGAACATCTCGTCCAGTTGCATCTGAACGCGATCCGCCTCGTCGACGATGACGAGGTCGCTGAGCCGGGCGGCGAGTTCGAGATACCGGATCTTTTCAGCATTCTGCGGCCATGGCACCGGGGTAGAGACGAGGCTGGCCGGTGTGGCGACCCAGATTTTCGCGCCGATGAGTTCCCTCGGGCCATGGTGGCGTGGGCAACGCGACCAGAAGGGGCAGGCCTTACGATACTGCGACACTCGCGGCTTGCCATCGTGGCCTGGCTCGCGACGCGGGCTGAGCCGTGTACAGGGCGCTTCGCCGTAGGGGATAGGGGATTCGAGGATACCGCCGCCGATGATTCGACGGCTGGGAAGTGCGCTCACAGCACAAGCCGTGCTCAGGTAGGCGAACCCCGGATCGTCATGAAGCAGCACATTCGCTTGGCCACGTCCCAGCAGTCTGTTGTGCAGGCGATACGCGTGCTCCTCCCGTCCCGAGGATCCGATGATCGGCGCAGCTTGCCTACAGGTATACAGGTTGTAGAGCTCCACCAGCTTGAGCTGCTCCGCCACGTCGCCGACAACGACGGTGACGCGAGACCCCTGATTCGCCATGTGTACGGCGATCACATCACGGAGCGTGCTCTTTCCCGCACCGACGATCCCGAGCAGGTGCTGGATGCCGTCAATAGTGATCCTCTGCCGTCGCATCCGCCGGAACGTGCGTTTGTGGCGCGTAAGCACTCTAATATCGACGAGACGTTGTGCCCATCGCTGATAATGCAACGAATCCATCTCGGCCGCCGTGCGCACCAGCTCGTTCCAGGTGAAGCTCAGTGGAGCCCCGGCACCAGGCGGCAGCGCGTCCAACTCATGGCAGGCGATCGGCAGCGACTCGATCTCCGGGAGCGTCACTTCGGCCATGTCCCGGCCGAGCGGAAAAGTGTAGATTCCAGCCTTCGCCACCGGTTGCTTCTGTCCGGCGAACTTCGGTGCTCTCCGCAACAGGTCCGCGTAGCTTGACCATCGTTCCGCGATGGCGATGGACACGTTTTTCGGTCGTGCGGGGTGCTCGACGTTCGGGACATCGTATGCCCGGAGCGGCGCGTCGAACTTTCTGTACTCGTCCAGCACATCGCGCCATGCGCTCCGGCTGCGGAGCTTCCACAAGCTGTGCCGCACGACGTCGAGCCGAAGCCGCTCGGTCTCGAAAGGCAAGCCGTACCAGGCGGCCCGGTAAGGGAAACCGCTGAACAGCACCCAAGCGTCCTCGACAGCGGCCTCGGGCATCAGCACGGACTGCACGTACAAGCCGAATTCGACCTCGCACATCGTCTGCAGCCGTGCTCTTCGCGCCTGCGGCGACTCACGCCTCCGCTCGGCTTGCAACATCCAGATCTCCACGACATCTTCCAGCGCCGCTTCCACGCTACGCATGCCGCACCGCCTCTTCGCCCTCGCCGCCACCGGTGCCGCCAACGAGCAGGGCGGCGAACTCTTCGTCGGTCATGACCGCGGCGGAGCTTCCCGCTGGAACAGCCGACTGCAAGGCTCGGCGATAGCGCAGATGGCGGGCCATTGTCCGCGACGGCACGACCACAAGAGCGGACGGCTCCGCCTCGAAGAGCAGCTTCAGCTCTTCGGCCAGCAGTGCAGGCTGGACCCGATCGAAGATGCGCACCGACCGGGAGCCCTCGGAGAACTGAATCGCGTAGGTACCGGAAGCTCCGTGCGCCACCATCGTCAGGCCGGCCTCCTGCCCCAGGGCCCGCAGAGCGTGCGCGATTCTTGTCGGCGCCACGTGAAAGGCCCGCAACGGCTCCACGAGCACCAAGGCGTCCTGCGCGTCGTGCGCATCGCCGACTTCTCCGAGTCCCGGGCATTCCCCGCTCTCGCACCACGCGATCCGCACGTCATCGTCGCTACGTGCCGGAAGTCGGCACTCCGGGCAGACGTGGAGTCTTCCGCTCTGGACCAACAGGTCAGCCGGAGACCGATAAAGATGCATGATATGACGCCACGTCACCGCGGTCCGTGCTGTCGCGGCGAAATTCAGGGTCTGCTGTACGGTCACTACCGGCCGGTTAGCCATGAAGTCGGCGCATCGTGCGTAGTTGGATTCAGACAGCTCCAGCTTCTGCAGTGTTCTGAGCGCCTCTCGCTCCCATCCGCCTTCGAAGCCAGCGGAGGCCACTTCGATGCAGGTACGGGTGGGCATCCCCGACGCTCCATCGACGAGGACGTCGGAGGAGAGCACTCCGAGTGTGTCCACGTTGAACGGCAGTTCGCCGACAGGGTACTCACGTGTCCATCGCAGCAGTTCGGGCACGCTCGTGGGCGCGGGCCCACCACTGAGCAGGCACGACGCGACGATCTTGTCGTAGACGGATTGCATGGCCACGGAGTACGGCACTATCGACGCAGTCTTATCACGGTATGCGAGAGTCAGCACTCCCCGGGCCAGCTCGCGCAGCAATGATCCGGCTTCCCGGTCGAGCATCACCGTGCGTCCCCGCTGATCGCATCGCACTGCTGCCGGGACGGGCACCACCGTGCCACTTCGCAAGCGGAGCAGTGGGCCCCCGGCGTGGCGATGAACAAGTCGTCCTCGCGCCACGGAGCAACCAGCCGGCGCACGACGTCGCGTGCGGCCTGGCGTGTCCCGGGCGAGAACGGGTCGAGCGTGATCAGGTCCGCTCCTCCCGGTCGCAGCACTTCGAGTTCCACCCTGCTCCGGGCGGGTGAGCCGTCGAGCGCTCCTCGGCCGAGGAGCTCCAGGCCCAGGGCCAACTGCGGGTAGTCCCAGAGCAAATCCTGAAATCGACGGCGACGTGCTGATGTCTTTACCTCACGCCAGACCCACGAGTCCCCGTCCCGGTAGAGCAGGTCAGGCTGCACCAGCACCCGGGACGATGCTTCTTCGTCCAGATAGACGAGCGAAGGCTCGACTCGCACGTCCTCCGACGACTCGACATACAGCATCGGGCAGACCTCGGCATGGAATCGCAGAAGCTCGGAACCCAGAACATGCTGGTCGTCAGCGAGGGCGTAGTTGCCGAGCCAGACATCGGGGACCACCAGTCCGCAGGCATTATGGGGTACAGTCTTGTGGCAAGCGGCCAGGTAGTCGTGCACTGCGCGGCCGCGCTCCGCAGAGGCGTTGCGCTCGACCGCCTCGTCGACGGGCAGCATGCTCGCACGCAGGTAGCTGCGGGCTGGGCACTCCCGATACGAACGGGCACTCGTCGGCGACCACGTTCGCAGCGGTCGGTCCCGGGCCTGAACCCCCAGCAGCCCGCCGATCTTCGGCACAGCCGGACACACGGCTGTGAACCGGCACGACCTGCAGGCCCTGCCGGGGCTGTACTCACCACCGTCCACAGCGGTCGACAGCACGTCCAAGGCTTCGGCGTTGAAGAGCACCCTCGCCTCTTCGGGAGTTCCGTCGAACAGCGGAGTCGGGTCGGGCCGTCCATCGAGGAACCCGAACTCGACGACGCGCACCCGCCGCGGGGTCGGACCCGGCTGCGACCACGCCGTGACGAAGGCCGCCATCGCCCGCTCGGCCGCACTGTGCCGACGCCGTCGCCGGTTCCCCAGGCTGTTGGACGGCCAACGGAACTCCCGGTAGGATCCGTCGATCGATTGCAGACATCGGCCCCACAATGTGAGGCGGTACATGCGCGCGCCACGACGGTCAGGGCGTCTGAGCGTCCATTCAAGAGACCACGGCGCTTCCGCCGGGATCAACGGCACCTCGTCGGCAACGGCCGGGAACGCTTCGAGATACGTCGCCGCGGCGTGGCGCGTCCAGGCTTCAACTCCTTCGTGCGCCCTGCTCTGACGGGATTCCGCCATTCGGGGGCTGTGAGCACTCCCGGTATCGCGCCGATCAAGTTCCTCCATGATGAATCCGTTGGTGAAGTCATCGAATAATTCTCGTTGCGTACGTTTCATCGGGTACAGTCGTCGTGCCCGCATGGCGTTGCTCATCGGGCAGTTGTAGTCCCCCTCGCCCAGCATCGAGAGGGAGACCGTGATCTGGCGGCCCTCTCCTCGCAATCCTGAAGGTGCGGTCCATTCAGACATGGGATATCTCTTTCCTGAAGAAGTTCTCGAAAATAGATTTCGCCTTCAGAAGTACCTGGGCGGAGGTGGGCAAGGTGAGGTGATCGTCGCGTGGGACGAGCTTGAGGAGCATAAGGTAGCGATCAAATTTCAGTTCCCACGCAATCTCGAGAGGAGCCTCACCTTCTGGGAGGATGGCAAGCCCATCCGCGACGAAGCCGTCTTCGGAGAGACCCTCTCCGGGATCCGAGGCATTCCACGTGTACTCCATCGCAGCCCCGTGGACGCGCCGCGTGCCTATTTCGTCATGGAATTTGTGGAAGGCTTGACCCTCACCCAGTACATCGCCGCGCACCGGCCGATCGGTGAACGCACGGCGGCATCGGTGATCGGTCAGCTCTGCGAAATCCTCGACACGGTGCACGGTCGGGGATACGTACACCGGGACGTCAAGCCCGATAACGTCATCATTGCGACGTCTGGCGAGGTATGGCTCATCGACATCGGGGCGGCGACGCCGATCGGCGAGCGGGCGCACCAACGTGCTGGAACCCGAGGCTATGCCGCGCCGGAGCAATACGACAAGGACGCCGTGCTCACCGCGTCGGCCGACATTTTCGGCCTTGGATCCGTACTGCTGGGAATGTGCCTCCCCTCGCAGCCCTTCTTCGACCTCGAGACCAGGCCGCAACCAGGTGACCAGCCCTATTCCGATCGGATTCCGATCAACATGCCGAAGACGCTGCGTGAACTCGGGTTTGAGATGATCGCCGTCAATCCGTCCGACCGTCCGTCCACGATGCGCGAAGTACATGAGCGGCTGTACCCGTCGCTCCCGCTGAAGGGAAGTGCGCCGCCCTCGAAAGTGACGACCCCGGACCCCACCACGTGGTACCGCTTGGGGCGGAGCACCTTGTTCTAGGGCCGCCGGCATCACGCCTCCAAGCGCCGTCGTGCGTCGGATACCTGGTCTACGAGCTCGGCAGCGCCGTCGATCGACGAGGCCGCTTCGGCTGCTCGGGTCAGCACGGCATCGACGAGGCTGTGTCGGCCGAGCGAGCCTGCGACCTCCGCCATCGACAGCAGCGCCCGAACCTCGTTGCGTTCGTACTCGTATTCGCGGTAGACCGCGGCCGCGGCCGCGAACTCGTCCAGCGCACTCGGCAGATCCCCCGCTTCGCGGTGGATACGTCCGGACAGGGAGATGATCCCGGCGAGCCCGTTCCCGTCGGCCGTCCGCTCGGCGACGGCTCTCGCTTCGTCGCAGTGCGATCGTGCGGCGACCAGATCGCGCTTGCCCCGGTAGACCTCGGCGAGAGAGCCCAGGGCACCGGCTTCGCTCACCACGGCACCGCGTTCGCGGAACAGCGTCACGGCCGCGGAGATCAGGGCGATGGCCTCGTCCCATTCGGCGCACTCACCGTGCACGATCCCGAGGCCGTGCCTGTTCTCGGCTTCACCCCAGCAACCGGCGCTTCCGTCGACGATGGCGCCGGCCCGATACATCCATGACTTGGCAAGATCGAAGTCTTGCATCCTGAGTCGGGTTCCAGCTAGCATCCGGCACACCATCGCTTGGTCGCCGGGATCTGCGACACGCTCTGCTGCGTCCCATGCGAGGGTCAGATAGCGGACAGCGTCCGCATACCGACTCTTACGCCACTGATAGGTAACCAGCGTCATCGGCAGAAGCCACAGGTAGCGATAGAGCCCCAAGCGTTCGGCCTGGCGGATCGCGGCGGTGATGGTGTCGTACTCCGTGGAAAGCCATCTCATCGCCTCGCCGGCAGACGTGGTCACCACCGTCTCGATACCGTCGGCCTCCCCCACCGGAAGGTTCCGGTCAGGAACAAGAACCTGATCGCAGGCCCACGCGTTGTGGAGAAGAAAGTCGAAAACGTGCGCTCGCGCGAGATCCCTGGCCGCAGCCGGCTGCTCATCCGCGATTTTCAAGGCGCACTCCCGGAGCACGTCATGCAGTGCGTACCGCGACAGCGCTGGCTCACCAAGCAGATGCCTCGACTCCAGCTCCTGCCGGGCTCGACGGACCTCGTCGGTGCCGTCCCCGGCCAGCCAGTCGAGCGCCTGGGCGCTGATCGTGGGCCCCGGATGGAGTGCGAGCCGCCAGAGCAAGTCCTTCGCCGCTTCGGAAAGCCGGTCGATCGAGATCGCGAACGCGGCGGGAACGCTCGCGCCGCGACCGAGGTCCAACGGGTTCAGGCGCGTTCGCGGCTCACGGAACGCATCGCGAACCTCGCGCGCGGCCCCTGGCTTGCGGGCCCTGATCGACGCGCCCACGATGCTCAGGGCCAAGGGCAGCCCGCCGCAGTACGAAGCGATCTCCTTGAGTAAGAAGCCGGTACTGCGCACATGATCGTCTCCTACCCGCGAGCTCAACAGCTCGACGGCCGCCACGTCATCGAGTGGACCGACCTCGATCGCCTGTGCGCCTTCGTGAACGAGAAGTCCGTCGAGTCGATCACGGCTTGTGACGATCGTGGCGCAGAAGCCGTTTCCCGGCAGCAGGGGACGGACGTGATCCGCGTCTGCGGCATTGTCGAGAATGCACAGCACTCGCCGACCGGCCAATTCCGACCTCATCGCCTCGGAGAGACGGCCCGGCGATCTCTCAGCTGCGCCAGTGATCCCCAGCTGTTCAAAGAACCCGGCAAGCACCTCGTCGGCGGCAGCGGGCGGAACGTCGGAGAACCCTCGAAGATCGCTGTAGAGAACACCGTCCGGAAACTCGTCGAGATGCGTGACCGCCCAGCGCAGAGCAAGTACGGTTTTACCGACGCCCGGCTGGCCACGCAGCACGACGATCCCGTGAGGCGGGGCTTCCTCCGGGCTCAGCAGCGCCGCCGAGATTTCCTCCAGTTCGGACGCGCGGCCGACCAGGTTTGCGGGATGCGGAGGAATTTGCTGCGGCACTGGCCTCGGACACGTGATACGACCGATGTCGGTACCCGCAACGCGCAGCGCGGCGGCGGGCAAGGCCTTTGTCGTTCCAGACGTTTCGTAGCGCTCGACATCGGGTCGCAGCAATTCCCAAGCCTCGCCGCTGCCGAACCAGCCGTCTCGAATGTCCTCGAGCTTGGCCCGACACTCTTCTCGGCTCCCGAACTCCACCTCGTCGCGGAGGTATTGAAGCAGGGAGCTTCGAAACTCCGCGACAAGCAAGCGACGCTCCCTGCCGAACTCTGTATCCATGAGGTCGGCCAGCGGAGCCCCCTCCCAGATCTCGACGGCGGATCTGAGTGCCGACAGCCGCTCAGGGCCTTCCAGGGATTGCGCTCGACTCACCAAATCGCGAAACCGGTAGAGGTCGACACTCTGCGGGTCAATGAGAAGAGCGCAGCTCATCGCACTGTTCCTCTGCAAGGTGTGCTCCGGCATCCGGCTCCTCAGCTGGCGATAAATTCCTCGGATCAGAGTCGGGTCCGACACTTGCTTGTTGGGCCAGAGCTGTCGCGCAATCACATCGTGTGCCGCAACGAATCCAGAGGAAGTCACCATCGAGGCCACCAGGGCCCTCTCCTTAGGCCCCACGATGGCGAGTCCTCCTGGCATCACGACACGCACGGGGCCAAGGATCCTGATATCCACCAACTCTATCCTCCTTCAGAGCGGTTCTGGGGTAGGCATGTCCACAAGGCACAGCATGACATGGGGAACGGAGATGCCGACTCACGTTTGACACACGTCTACGAGCTTGCAGATTGTCAGGCAGACCGCATACTGATAGAGCCGAGGGTGGTGATCCGGATCCACCGGAGGCGAACCATTGCAAGATCCAATGTCCTGAGTGATTCAACAGCTGAAATGGACTGAATAATGCCTGTACCCCGCGGACCGAAACCGCAACGTTCGTTCCCGCCGCACAAGGACAAGCGGAAGACGTGGGACGAGACACCCACCCACCGCCAGACCAAGCCGACCACAACGGACGGGAGGAAGGCGCAGCCGTAGTCGAAAGCAGCCGGAACGGGCGTCGGCTGGTCGAGCCTCATATCACGCGGTCCAACCGCCCCCGTTCCGGAATCCACGGATGCGGACCCTTCGGGTGCTGATAATTCGGTTCGAGAGGGATACCGGCCCAGAGGGATGGCTGCCATCGGCCGGGACCGTTTGGTCACCGACCGCGAGCCATCATTTCGCGGCGGGCTTCACGGTATGTACTCAGATCGTTGTTGTAGCGCCTTTCTCTGGCTCGGAATGCATCCTTACCGCCCTCGAGAATCTCCTGGATGTCTTCGCGCACGGGGTCGATCTCTATCGGCCCCGCGTGCACAATTCGGCGCGTGGCGTCGGTCTCGTCGGCGCTGTCCCGGATATGGATACTGGTGCCGTCGTTGTCCATGACGATGACTTGTTCGGCGTCGCCGTTGACCGGGATGTTGGCGTTGTGGGTCACGATGATGACCTGTCGGTCCCAGCGGCTCTTTCGGATCTCTGGGACGATCAAGTTAGTGATCAGCGCGGTGTCGAGGTCGTCCTCAGGCTGGTCCAGGATCAGCGGTTCGGTGCCGTAGTTCAGTACGAAACTCAGCATGGCGGCGCTCCGTTGGCCGGCGGATCCAGTGGTGACTGGTTGCCATGCGGACTCGTCGGTGATGTCGCGCCCGGATCGCAGAAAGTACATCGTCACGGTGTCGTCCGCCAGGAGAGTTGCGAGCCGAATCCGAACGGCCTCGTCGGTCTCCCGGAGCCGCTTCCACCACTTCGCGTGGCAGTGCACTGCAGCTTCGATGTCCTGGTAGGCATTGGTGGTTAAGGCAGAGCGCCACAGTGCGAGTCTGGCTGGGAGCTCGGTGTCGCTGGAGTTCCACAGCCACGCGGCCACCGCCGCCACTTCCTCTCCGAAGGTTTCCCCGCGCAGGTTAAGCAGCGCGCGGACTTCGCGTACCCATCCGTCGGCGTTCCGGTGCTCCCCAGTCACGAACCGCAGCGACCCTGACTTCTGCTGGATCTCGTTAATCAGCCTTGATCTCTGGGACCTACGCCACACGTACAATTGGTCCAGCGCTGCCCACGCGGCCTGTTCGTCGCGCTGCCGGTCGCCAAGGGCTTTGAGACGGTTGCGGGTGTCGGCCAGGGCCTTCTCGGTATTGCCGAGGTCGTCGCGGAGCTGCAGGTACATCGTGGGATCGATGCCAAGCTGCGCCAGCCGAGCCTGAAAGCTAAGGATCTCATCCTCGGCGTGTTCAACCTCGCTGCTCCACGAGCCTGCCTGCTGCGCTGTCCGGGCTGTCTCGATCTCGGTCCGTGCCTCGGCCAGCGCGGCGGACATCGCAGACACCAGCGTCGACCGGATCGCCTGCAGACGGGTGTAGTGCTCGACAAGTGCTGGATGCTCATCGGTCGCATAGCCCGCAAGGTCGACTCCAGTAAGCCGCGCGGTGGCGCTCTGCTCCAGCGCCGGAATCGCGTCAAGCAGTTCGGCCGTACGGTGCGCGAGCGCCTGGTGGTGGTTGACAACCTGCTCGTTGCGCTGCCGCTCCTTCTGCGACGCGGGGTCGCCGAACGCATCGACCTGCCGTTCAAGCTCTGCCTTGCGGGCCTTGAGTTCGGGCTCCCGCTCGGCGAGTGCCTGCAGTTCCTTGACGACGGACACTGCGGCGCGGCAGGAGTTCTCGGCGGTCTTCAGCTGCGCGGACCACCCGGCTGGATGGTCATGCGATCCCTCTTCGAGGCGGAGCGCATCGTCGACGAGCTTCAACAAGTAGCGCGAGGCCGCCTGGGGGTCGTTCCGATCGCTGGTGGTCCGCTCGTAGAGTTCCTTCTGGTTGAAGACACGCACGGCGTACGCGGTCGGCAGTGCCTGCCCGCCGCGTACAGTGCGAGAACCGGTCCCGTGTGTCCAGACGGCCTCCTGCAGGTCCCGCGAGATCGGCAGGTGGTGCTGTCCCCGGATCTCAGCTTCCCCGAATACCTGCCTGGAGAACTGCCGTGCGTCAACAGCAACGGCTTCGGGCAAATCCTCGAGCTTTCCGTAGAGATGGCGGATGGCTGCCACGACCGTCGACTTGCCCGCGCCGCGGCCGCCGATGATTACGTTGAGTCTCGGTTCCAGAGAGAGCGTCAGGGGCTCGCCCGAGTTTCCGATTGTGCCCTGGATCGTCAATCCCTCGATCCACGGATGCTGCACAAGGTTGGGGTTCGAGCTGGCGGCCAGACGCGCGTCGCTGTCGGCGAGGATGCGAGCCTCGAAGTCGAGTGAGGCCTGGCGTAGCGCCTCCAGCGAAGGCGTGGCCATGCGGATCCAGCTGAATCTCGAGCCGATCTTGTCCAGCGAGTATCCGTCGGAGGTGTGGATGAAGGCCAGGCGCTTCAAACACGGGTAGTCGTCCAGGCGGCGGCTGCGGAACTTCGCGTTATGTGAGTCCTTGTCCGCGGATGGCTTCTCCGGCTTCTGCGCCTTGGACCCGCAACCGGAGCCGCCGGGGTCGAGGGCAGCAAGGCGCTCGTGATGCAGGGCTTTCCATTTGAGGGTGCCGCGCAGCGTTTTCCCCGAGGCGATCCCGTTGTCCCCGAGTGCGTGGGGCGCCAGCGCGAACCAGTTGTCATCCAGGTCGGACAGGATGTCGACGGCGCTGCGAGGCGATGGCGCCGGATCACCGGTGAGGGGGTCGAAGCGTGGGTGATCGTTATCGTCGAATCCGCACACCTTGGCCAGCAGCAGATCGATGTCCCGCTCGCAGCGGTCCAGATCCCCGATGAGGACTAGGTGCACGCCGTCCGATCCTGAGCCGGTGGTCACTTCGACGCCCGGGAACACGGCGATGCCGGCTCGGTCTCCGGCCGCGCGCATGACCTCCAGCCATGCCGCCGTGTGGTGGTCCGCGACGGCGATCACCTCGATCCCGCGCTCCGCGAGGTGCTCCATGTACACGTTCGCGAAGTCAGCCCGATCAGCTGGCTTGTCTCGAAAGTTGAAGGTCATGCCTGGCAGAAGACGAAAGTCTCGCCAGGCGGGCGTGGCGACTTGAAGATCACATTTGTACCAACGAGACGTCGCAACCACCGCTTCCGAGCCGCTGCGGCATCAGCGACATGTGGGACACAGAGCACCGCTGTGACAGTATGCCGTGGGAAGACCCCAGCGCGCAGGCGAATTGGCGGAGGGCCCTCTTACGTGCGCTATTGCCGCTGAATGTTCCTCAGACGCCAAGGGAGCGCTGGATCCGGGGCCGTTGGGCACCTGTCTGGACGCCGCGCAGCTTCGTAGACTTAACGCCCTGGTGTCGGTCCACTGTCTGACCCGCGCCGAGTTTGGTCCCTAAGCCCTCGGTTGGCGCAGGTCAACCGGATCGACTTAACGTCTGGGGAAGCCAATATCCGTGGACCGAATACGGTGCGGTTCCCTTCCGTTCAGACTGGGCGCTATGCCACGTTCGAGTTCCTAAGATCAACTCACGGGGCGGGTTAGCTCTGGGGTGTTGTCCAGGGCCAGTGTGGGGGAAGGGTCCCGGGAGACGGCTGCCTGGAGCATGGATGGTCCTCGCCCGTCAGTCCGGACAGCGCGATAGCGATCTCGTGAAGCGTGGCGCGGATGTAGGTGGTGGTTGCCGGGCCACGGCTGTCGAGGTGGCCACCGTAGGCGCGTGCCACGCCGTAGCCGTAGCGGCGCTCTACCCAAGTCAGTGTGGTGTGGCGCAACCAGTGCGTGGAGATGCCTTGCGCTGCAACCCAGGGGAGTCGGTCACCGACGCGCTTCCAGAGATGGTCGTAGCGGCGAGTCGTGAGCGGGGTGGCGTCCAGATAACGCAGCAGTGGCTTGGTGGTGGGCTGACCGCTGCCGCGTTCGGCGCGGTGCTGAAGTAGCGCTTGCATGAGGCTGGGGCTGACTGGCTGCCAACGAACTGCGTCGCGCTTCTCCTTGAGGCGGATCAGATCCCACTCGGGATCGAGGTCGATCTCCCGCAGGGCGATGGCGCCGCCACGTCGGCACGCGGTCTCGACGTGCAGGCGGATGAGGAGGCAATCGAGTCCCACGTCGTTACCGCTGCTGGCGACGGCGTCGTTGATCGCGGCTAGTTCGTCCGGACTGAGAGCTCGGCGGGTGGTCTCGGGACGCTGTGGCTTTGGCACGCGTGCCGCGGGGTTTCGGCTGGCCACGATGAGATTGTCGGCCTCTGCCCGACTGTAGATCGCGCGCATGGCGCGCAAGAGGTGTTCCCGGCTGCTGCTCCCGCCCCGGTCAGTACGGCGGAGAACCCTGTCGCTAATGGTTTGCTGAATCAGGGCCTCGATGTCTGTTGCCGTGACCTCGTCGAGGCGGCGTTCACCGAGTGCGTCGACGATCCGCGTCCAATAGCTCCCATAGGTTCTGCGGGCACCGCTTCCGGATGCCTCGATGACGCGCGGCAAGTAGCCGGCGATCGTGGGCGTTGGACGATCGTCGTGCTGCAGGTCTTCAAGGCTGAGCCCGAGTTCCGCAACAAGGCGCCTGACAGCCTTGGCGTTCTCGGCGGTGCTCATGCCGCAGCTCCCATGTCGAGAGTGCAGTTGAGGAGGTGTTTCATTGGCCGGGTGGTCGAGGGTTCGAGCAGAGGGTGCGGTTCGCCGGTTAAGGCGCTCAGCGCCTCGGCGACCTCGGGCAGACGCGCTCGGATGAAGGTGGCTGTCGGGGCGCTGGCGGTGTCGGTATGACCCGCGTACGCGCGAGCTGTCGCGTAGCCAAAGCGCCGCTCGACCCAAGTGATGGTGGTGTGTCTCAGCCAGTGCGCGGAGACGCCGTGTTCAGCGGCCCACGGCAAAAGGCTGCGAATCCGGTTCCACAGGGCGTCATAGTGTCGAGGGCTCACGGGTGTGTGGTCGAGCCGACGCAGCAAGGCGTCCCGACCTCGTACGGCTCCGCGGCCACGTGCGTGGCGGTCGAGTGCTGCGGCAAGAGTCGGGCTGATGGGTTGCCAGCGGATCGTCTGGCCCTTCTCTCGAAGCCGCACCAGACACCAGCGGATGTCCAAGTCCGCGAGCCGCAGACCCAGGGCTCCGGATCGACGGCATGCAGTCTCGAGATGAAGTCTGATGATCAGACAGTCCAAAGCCGGATCCCTGCTACCAGCTGCTACGACCGCGTTGATGTCGGCGACCTCGCGCGGCGTTAGGCCACGGCGGGTGGTGGGCTTCCGGCGAGGCAGCGGGAGCTGAGCGGCCGGGTTGTGCCGGTGTTCGACCCAGCCGTCCTGTTCAGCCATCTTGAACAGTGCCCGCATGGCGCGAACACTTTGCTCGCCGGCATAGCGGCCATTGCGACTGGAGGCACGCACGGCTGCGCGCTTGACCGCTTCCCGCTGCAAGATTGCTATGTCTAGCGTGGTGATCTTGTCGATTGGTGTTCGACCCAGCGAACCACACGCGCGGTGCCAGACCGGCACATAGGCCTTCTTCTGATGCGGGCTACAGGCGGCGATCGCGCGCGGCAGAAAGCCTTCGAGCGTTGGCGCCGATCCGATGCCGGCTGTCGTGAGTCGGTCAGACATGAAGCACCTCGAAGTGGTCGGCGAGATGCTGGCGAATCCACTCAACGACGACCGGCGCCGAATACACAAGCAGGACGTTGATCTCGGTGCTGGCGGCAAGGAGCACGCGGTCTCCAGCCTCGATGCCGAGCAGCGTACGGCAACCGCGCGGCAGGGCGAACTGATCCCGGCTATCCACGTGAATGCTGCCGTACGGCGCAGGCCAAAGTGCGGCGGTCTGGTCAGCGATGCGGAGGTCGAGGGCTTCGCCGGCACGCCAACCGAGCGCGCGGAGCAGCGTCTTCTCGCGGACGCGTCCAGATGCATCGATCGCCGCGACTCCGATCCGAGCCGGTCCCAACTTCGGAAACAGCGCCGTCGTGCTGGGCTTGGGCGGCAAGGGGGTGGTGGGCAG